>NZ_JAAGPC010000003.1:0-143538 GCF_017104595.1 Burkholderia sp. Tr-20390
AATATGAATCACTTCATAAACCTGACTTACTTTAGTGTGAGACTCTTGATACTTTCGCTATCTGATCCGAGGATCAGCTCGCTTTCATCAAGCGCCCACACTTATCGGCTGTTAATTTTTAAAGAGCGTTTCTGCGAGGAACTTCGCGTTTCCCGGCAGCGCTGCGTTTTCAGCAGCAGAGAAGCGAGATTATGAACCGTGTTTCGCAGTTCGTCAACAACTTTTTTACTGCATCGTTGCGACTGCGGGGCTCAACTTCCAGGCCAGCTGCGCGCTCCAGACTGCAAGCACACCACCCACCTTGCTTCCCTTCTCCCGCGCCGCGTTTCCGTTAGCGCGAAAGAGGCGTGATTGTAGGCAGCCTCTTCGATCTGCGCAAGGGGTTTCTCAAAAAAATATAAGGCCCCGCACGCTACCGCGTGCGGGGCCTTATATAGAAGCAGCCGAACCGTCAGGCCGCGCGCACCTGGCGCGCGACGATCTCCATATAGTGATCGAGATCCGGCGTCGCCTTGCCTTCCTCCTTCGCCGTATCGTCCCAGCGGCGCAGACGCAGCGCGTCCTCCGCGAACGGGCGCTGCAGGAACGCCGCCGTCTCCTCTTCACTGAAGATGCCGCCCTGCAGCGCGAGGCTGCGCACCGAGTCCGGCGACAGGCTCTCGAAGTAGCCGGCGTCCGTGCGGCACAGGCAGCGCTTCGCGTCGACGTGCAGCCGGATCGGCTCCAGCACCGCGTCGGAAAACAGCGGCCGCAGGAACGGCAGCACGTAATACTGATGCAGATCGTCGATCCCGCGCGCGCTCGGCGTCTCGCCCTGGCGATTCAGCAGATGCCCGAGGTCATGCAGGAACGCCGCCGCGACCAGCGCTTCGTCAGCCCCCGCCTCTTCGGCCAGCAATCCGCTCTGCAATGCATGCTCAAGCTGCGTGACCGGCTCGCCGCTATAGGCCACATGGCCATGCTCGCGATACAGCCCGTGGATCTCTTCCACCGTCAATGCCATTCATTCACTCCCAAGGCAGCGAAAACGTCTTCAGGTTCGTGAAGCTCTTCATCGCCTCCTGAACGCCTTCCTTGTAACCGAGCCCCGAATCCTTGATCCCGCCGAACGGTGACAGCTCGATCCGGTAGCCGGGCACTTCCCATACATTCACCGTGCCGACGTTCAGCTCGTTCACGAACCGCACGACCGCCGCCGTGCTGTCGGTACAGACGCCCGACGACAGCCCGAACGCCGTCCCGTTGCTGATCCGGATCGCGTCGTCGATCGTGTCGAACGTGATCACCGGCGAGACCGGCCCGAAGGTCTCCTCGCGCACGAGCGTCATCGACGGATCGACGTTGTCGAGCACGGTCGGCGCATAAAGCGCGCCGCGCCGCACATTGCCGGTCAACAAGCGCGCGCCCTGCGCGACCGCCTCTTCCACTCGCGCCTCGAACAGCCGCGCCGCTTCCTCGTCGATCACCGTGCCCATTTCGTTCACGGGATCGAACGGATCGCCGTACTTCCATGCACGCGTCTTCTCGACGAGCAATTCGGTAAACGCCGGCGCGATCGAACGCTGCACCAGCATCCGCTTGACGGCCGTGCAGCGCTGGCCCGAATTCCGGTACGAGCCGAGCACGGCCAGCGACGTCGCGCGTTCGAGATCGGCGTCCTCGAGGACGATCAGCGGATCGTTGCCACCCAGTTCCAGCACGATGCGGCGGTAGCCGGCCCGCGCGGCAATCGCCTTGCCGATCGCCACGCCGCCCGTAAACGTAATCAGCGACGCATGCGGATGCGTGACGAGTTCGTCCGCGATCTCGCGCGGATCGCCGGTCAGCACCTGCAGCATCGGCTCCGGCAGCCCGGCTTCATACAGCAGATCGGCCAGGTAGAACGCCGACAGGGGCACCTTCTCCGACGGCTTCACGATCACGCGGTTGTTGGTCGCGATCGCCGGCGCGATCTTGTGCGCCACCTGGTTCATCGGATGATTGAACGGCGTGATCGCGACGATCACACCGTCGAGCGGCTGGCGCTGCGAAAACACGCGGCGCGCCTTGCCGTGGGGCGTCAGGTCGCACGAGAAACTCTGCGCGTCGTCGCGCAGCGCCTCGACCGCTGCAAACTTCAACACGTCGGCCACGCGGCCGATCTCGTAGCGCGAGTCCTGTTTCGACAGCCCCGATTCGAGCGTGATCAGGTCGGACGCTTCCTCGGTGCGCTCGCGCAGCAGCGCGGCCGCACGCTCGAGGATCTGCGAACGCTCGTACCGCGTGAGCTTCGGCCGGTACGCCATCGCATAGTCGAATGCCGCGCGCACATCGTCGATGCTCGCCAGCGGCACCGTCCCGACGCGCGTGCCCGTGTAAGGGTCCATGACGTCGAGCGTGCGTTCCCGCGTCGCGCGCGTGCCGCACCAGCGCAGCGCCTCTGCACGAAACGCCGGGTGATCGTGTCGGGGATGAGCCATCATGTCGCGACCCGGTTCAGCACGAAATCGAACACGTCGAAGTTGCGCGGGCGACGCGCGTGATCGGCCGGCTCGATACGGCGATTGAACAGCAGCGGCACTTCCTGCTCCGACACGCCGCCATGCGAACGCAGCGGCACCGTGAGGCCCGACAGATCGTGCTCGCGCTCGCGCGTGCCGAGCGTCATGTCGCGGCGGCCGATCACGACGAGATCGCCGATCCGGTCGGCCGGCAGCTCGAAACGGGCTGCGGCTTCCGCGTTGTCGAGCACGAGCTCGACGCCGTCGAGGCCGCCGACGCGCCACATCGCCTCGGCCCGGTCGACGCCCGGTGCCAGATAGACGGTCGCAAACGAGCCGAGCGCGCCGTGGTGCACGACGTACGGATCCGTGATCGGCAGGATCACGCGCGCGGCCTGCGCGCCGTACCAGCCGTCGAATGCGTCCTGCAGATAGATGACGTTCGGCCGGCCCGTCGCGGGATCGTGCTTGGCGTTCATCCCGTGGTCGGCGGTGAGGCCGATCGCCCAGCCGAGCGCGTCGAGCTGCGCAAGATAGCCGTCCATCATCGCGTAGAACGCGTTCGCGCCGGCACTCCCCGGCTCGCACTTGTGCTGCACGTAATCGGTGGTCGACAGGTACATCAGGTCGACCTGGCGCGTCTGCGCAAGCCGCACGCCGGCCGCGAACACGAATTCGGACAACGCCGCGCTGTAGACGTCCGGCGACGGCAGGCCGACCCAGTCGAGCACGTCGACGATCCCGTTTTCCGCGAGATTCGCCTGCGCGGCCTTCTCGGCCGAAAAGCAGATGCCGTTCAGTTGCCAGCCGAGCAGCCGGCGCAGCTTGTCCTTCGCCGTCACGACGGCAACCCGCGCACCGGCGTCGGCCGCCGCCGCGAGCAGCGTGCCGGCCCGCAGGTAGGCCGGGTCGTTCATCATGACTTCGGCGCCGCGTCCGCCGTCGGCGGCCGAATCCCAGAAGTAGTTGCCGCAGATCCCGTGGACCGCCGGCGGCACGCCGCAGACGATCGACAGGTTGTTCGGGTTGGTGAAGGTCGGCACGACGCAATCGGCGCGCCAGGCCGGGCCTTCCGCGATCATCCGGCCGATGAACGGCGCGACGCCCGCTGCCACCGCCCGTTCGAGATAGTCGTACTCGCAGCCGTCGACGCAGACGACGACGGTCGGCTCGACCGGCAGCCGGTAGTGGCGGCCGTTGACGTCGACGGAACGTCCCGCGAGCCCCGTCGATGCGCCGGCCGCCGACGCTTCACCAGGCTGGCGCAAGGCGAACGCGGCGTTCATGATGCCACCCGCTTGCCGCGCGGCACGCGCGCCGCGATCAGCAGCAGCGCCGCGAGCGACGCGCCGAGCATCAGCAGCGACAGCGCCGATGCCGGAAGGTAATACCCGCGCTCCACCTGGCCGATCACGACGATCGGCACGGTGGCGAAGCCGGGCGGATACACCGTCAGCGTCGCGCCGAGTTCGCCGAGCGACAGCGCGAAACCGAGCGCGAGGCTCGCGCGCAGCGCCGGCACGAGCTGCGGCAGCAGCACGCGACGCAGCACCATCGCGGGCGGCGCACCGAGGCTCGCCGCCGCTTCGCGCAGCACGGTCAGTTCCGGACGCAGCGCGGCGGCCGCGCAGCGATAGCAGAACGGCAAGATCAGCGCGAGCTGCACGAGCACGACGATCGCCGCCGAGCTCGACAGGTCGACCGGCTTCTGGTGATACGCGATCAGCACCGCGAGCCCGAGCACGACGCTCGGCACACCGTTCGGCACCATCACGAGCGCATCGACCACCGCGCCGAGGCCGCGCCGGTCGCGCCCTTCGAGCGCCAGCGCGAGCCACAGCCCGAGGACCGTGCCGACCGCCGACACGCCGAAGCCGATTTCCAGGCTCGTCAGCAGCGCATCGTATTCCGGCGACCCGAGCCGCTCGAACCAGCGCAGGCTGTAGCCGGCCGGCAGGATCGTGCCCGACCACTGCGTCGACACGCTCGACAGCGCGACGACGATGACCGGCAACACGAACAGCCAGAAGCACGCGAACGCGGCCAGCGCGAGCGCCGCGCGCGACGCATGCTTGAGCACCGTGTCGCCCCAGCCGATCTGGTGGCGCGGCACGGCTTGCCCGATACGGAATTCAGCGGACATCGTTCCCTCCCGTCGCACGCCGGTTCACCCGGCGATAAACCGCATACAACGCCAGCGACAGCGCGAGCATCACGACCGCGCCGGCCGACGCGGTCGGCAGGTCGAGGTCGACCGTCGCGCTGCTGTAGATCGCAACCGGCAGCGTCACGAGCCGCGCGCTGCCGAGCACGAGCAGAATCCCGAATTCGTTCAGCGTCAGCAGGAAGCACAGCACGGTGCCGGCAGCGATGCCCGGCCATGCGATCGGCAGCACGACGCGACGTGCCAGCATCCAGCCGGACGCGCCGAGGCTGCGCGCGGCTTCGATCAGCCGCAGGTCGAGCGTCGCGAACGACGCGAGCGTCGGCCGCACGACGAACGGCGTATAGAACACGGTCTGCGCGAGAATCACGCCGCCGATGCCGAACAGGAAATCGAGCGGCGGATTCTCGAGATGGAACAGGTGCTGCAGCGCGATGCTGATCGAGCCTTGCGAGCCGTACAGGAAGATCAGCGTGAACGCGACGAGGAACGACGGGAACGCGACGTACAGCTCCAGGAAACGCGTGACGAGCGACGCGCCCGGAAACGGCTTGAAGAACAGCAGCGCGGCCAGCAGCACGCCGAGCACCGACGCGGTGCCGGCGCTCGCGAACAGCACGCCGAGTGTGGTCAGCAGCACGCTGCGCGTATCGGGGTTGCCGAAGAACGTGCGGTACGCGGCGAAACTCAGCCCGTGGTCGCCCGACACGCTCAGCAGCACGAGCCGCACCAGCGGATAGACGACAAGTGGGCCGAGCAGGACGATCGCGAGCGCGGCCAGGTGCAGGTCGCCCATGCGCTTGCGGCGCCGCGCGGCGGCGGCGTGCGCGGCGGCCGACGCGAGCACGTGCGGCGGCAGGCCGGCTTCAGGGCTCGATAAGGACGACATCGTCTGCCTCGCAATGCAGGGAAACGCGCGCACCGCGCTCGGGAGCCGCACCGCGGCCGCGTTGCATCGTGACGCGCACCGGCTCGTCGGGGGCCGCATCGATCGTGACCGCGATCGACAGGTCAGCGCCCTGCCATTCGACGGACGACACCGTGCCGTGCAGCCCGCCTGCGGCCGGCGGCATCAGGGTCAGGCGCTCGGGGCGCACGCAGGCCACCTTGCCGCGCACTTCGTGGCGCGGATCGCCGAGCGGGAAGATCACGTGCGGCGGCAGCAGGTTCGCCGGCCCGAGATAGCGTGCGACGTAGCCGTCCTGCGGCGCGTCGTACAGCTGCTGCGGCGTGCCGAGTTGCGCGATGTGGCCGTCGCGCATCAGCAGCGCGCGATCGGACAGCACGAGCGCGTCGTCGCGGTCATGCGTCACGCAGACGACGGTCAGGTTCGGCAGGCGCTCGTGCAGCGCCTTCAGTTCGCTGCGCACCGATGCGCGCAGGTTGGCGTCGAGCGCCGACAGCGGCTCGTCGAGCAGCAGCACGTCCGGCTCGATCACGAGTGCGCGCGCCAGCGCGACGCGCTGCTGCATCCCGCCCGACAGTTGCGCGGGCAGGTGATGGCCCGCATCGCCGAGCTGCACGAGCTTCAGCGCATCGGCGACGCGGCGCGTCACTTCCGACGACGCCATGCCGCGTGCGCGCAGCCCGAATGCGACGTTCTCGAACACCGTCAGGTGCGGGAACAGCGCGTAATTCTGGAACAGCAGACCAAGATTGCGCTTGTGCGGCGGCGCATAGGTCAGGTCGCGTCCGGCAACGGTCAGCGTGCCGGTCAGGCCGTCGGCCTTCACGAACCCGGCGATGAAGCGCAGCAGCGTGGTCTTGCCGCAGCCGCTCTTGCCGAGCACGGTCAGAAATTCACCGGCACCGATCGACAGCGACAGATCTTCCAGCACCGTGCGTGCGCCGTAGCGCACGCTCAGGTGTTCGATCTGCACGCCGCCCGGCGCGCCGGACCGCAGCGTAGCCTGCGGTTCGGCGGCGCCGAATGCGCCGGGATGGGTCAGGGCGGTTTCCACCGGGTTCATCCTCTTGCTCACAAATACAGGCGGCGTGCGCCGATCACTTCGGCTTGACGACGTCGAGCTGCTTGCCCGAGCTGCCGATCACGTCCTTCTTCCAGCGCTCGATCCATACCGGCTTCTTCGCCATCACCTGGGTCCAGTCGACCGGGATCAGCTTCACGCCCGCGATCGCCTTCTTGACCGCTTCGCCGTTCTTGCCGGCCAGCGGCACGTCCGTGCGGCCCGGGATGCCGTACATGTCCGGCACCTTCGACTGCACGTCCGTCGACATCAGGTAGTCGATCAGCTTCTTGCCGGCGTCCTGGTTCGGGCCGCTCTTGATCAAGCCGATGCCGTACGGGAGCTGGAACGTGGTCGGCTGGTCGCCTTCCTTCGCGGCCAGGAAGATCGGCTTGACGGACAGCGCGCCGTGTTCGGCATCGTCGAGGTCCATCTGCAGGTCGCCGTTCGCGACGCTGATTTCGTTACGCGACAGCAGCACGTTCAGGTAGCCCGTGCCCTTCGTGTGGAACTTCACGCTCTGCGACAGCTTCGCGAGGTAGTCGAACGCCTTGTCCTCGCCCATCAGCGACGTCGTCAGGATCAGCACGGCCATCCCGTCGCCGGCGGTGGCCGGGTTCGAGTACGCGACCTTGCCGGCGTAGGCCGGCGCGAGCAGGTCGGCGAACGTCTTCGGCTGGCTCTTCACGACGTCCGGGTTGATCGCGAACGAGAAGTAGTTGTTCACGAACGTCGCCCACGTGCCGTCTTCAGCCTTCGCGATGGCCGGCACGTTCTTGTAGTTCACGCTCTGGTACGGCTGCAGCAGGCCCATCTGGCCAGCTTGCTGAATGAACGGCGGCAGCGTGACGATCACGTCGGCCTTCGGGGAGTTCTTCTCGATGTTCGCGCGGTTGACGACTTCACCGCTGCCCGCCGTCACGATGTTGACCTTGACGCCTTCCTTCTTCTCGAAAGCCGGCAGCACATCGCGATAGAGGTTCTCGAGGCCGTCTGCCGTATACAGCACGACCGCGTTCGCCGCATGTGCGGGCAGCGCGGCGCCCATCAGGCCGGCGACGCTGGCGGCCAGCGCAAGCTTGCGGAACGCGCCGGCAGCGGCGCGCGAGGGTTTCTGCAGTGTCATCTGACTTCTCCGTAGGCGGAACACCAAATGGCCGGGGCACGATCCGGCTCTCCTGTTATCTCCGGGCGGGGCCGAGCGACGGCCCGCCTCGCTACCGCGCCGAGGTTAGGTTTCGCGCGGCAAGCGAAGGATCACAGCGTTCGATGACAAACCCGTGACGAATGCGGCAATTTCCAAAAAATGACACATTTTGCCAATATCATGCAAGTCATTCAGAAATGCCGCCCGGCGTTTCTTCCGATCTTTGCAAGGGAAAACCATGTCCGATCCGATTCTTCTTACGCCTGGCCCGCTCACGACGTCCGCCACAACCCGCCACGCAATGCAACATGACTGGGGCTCGTGGGATGCCGCATTCAATCAACTGACGGCCAGCGTCTGCGCCGATCTCGTCACGATCGCGCACGGCGGCGACGAGTACGTGTGCGTGCCGATGCAGGGCAGCGGCACGTTCTCGGTCGAAGCCGCGCTCGGCACGCTGGTGCCGCGTGACGGCGTCGTGCTGGTGCCCGACAACGGCGCGTACTGCGCGCGCATCCTGAAGATCCTCGGCCGGCTCGGTATCGAAGCGATCGCATTGCCGTTCGGCGAGGACGCGGCCGTCGATCCGGCCGCGCTCGAAGCCGCGTTCGCACGCGAGCCGCGCATCACGCATGTCGCGCAGGTGCATCTGGAGACGAGCGCCGGCATCCTGAACCCGCTCGACGACATCGCCGCCGTGTGCCGGCGCCACGACAAGCGGCTGATCGTCGACGCGATGAGCTCGTTCGGCGCACTGCCGATCACGCTGGCCGGCAGCGGCATCGATGCGCTGATCTCGGCGAGCGGCAAATGCCTGGAAGGCGTGCCGGGGATGGGGTTCGCGATCGTGCGGCGCGACGCGCTCGACGCGAGCGAAGGCAACTCGCCGTCGCTCGCGCTCGATCTGCACGATCAATATGCGTACCTGCGCAAGACGGGCCAGTGGCGCTTCACGCCGCCGACGCACGTGATCGCCGCGCTGCGCGCCGCACTCGATCAGTACCTCGCCGAAGGCGGCCAGCCGGCGCGCGGCGCGCGCTATGCGGACAACTGCCGGACGCTGGTCGAGTCGATGCACGCGCTCGGCTTCACGCCGTTCCTCGATGCGAGCGTGCAGGCGCCGGTGATCGTCACGTTCCACGCGCCCGACCACCCGGCCTACGATTTCCGCCGCTTCTACGACGCGGTGCGCGACGCGGGCTTCATCCTGTATCCGGGCAAGCTCACGCAGCTCGAGACGTTCCGTGTCGGCTGCATCGGCGCGATCGATTCGAACGATATCCGCCGCGCGGTCGCGGCCATTGCGCAGGCGGTCGAATCGCTCGGCATCGCAGTGCAGCGCGCGTAAGCGCCGTACCACGCAAAAAAGCCCGGCGGCCTTGCGGCTGCCGGGCTAACGCACAGGATCTGCGTGGAGCCGGTGATTACAGCTCGATCCGCTTGATGTCGCCGACCACGAAGATGTACGACGCTGCTCCGACCAGCGCGATCACGCCGATGAACACGAGCGCGCCGACGAACGACCCGGTCGACGCGACGATGAAGCCGACCACGAGCGGCGTGACGATGCCCGCCAGGTTCGCCGCGAAGTTGAAGATGCCGCCCGTGACGCCGAGCAGGCCGTCCGGCGCGATGTCCGACACGAGCGTCCAGCCGAGTGCAGCCATCCCCTGCGCGAAGAATGCGACCGACATGATCGCGATCACGGCTTCGTTGCTCTGCACGTAGTTCGCGAGAATGATCGTCGATGCGAGCAGCAGGCCCGCGATGATCGGCAGCTTGCGCGCGAGGTTCGCGGACTTGCCGCGACGCAGCAGCCAGTCGGAGAAGATCCCGCCGAACATCACGCCGACCGACGCGGCGATGAACGGCATCACCGCGAAGAAGCCGATCTTCAGCCAGCCCATGTGGCGTTCGGTGGCGAGGTAGGTCGGGAACCAGGTCAGGAAGAACACGAGCGTCGAGTTGCCGGCGAACTGGCCGAGGCAGATGCCCGCGAGCTGGCGCTTCTTCACCAATTTGCCGACCATCGACCAGCTGAACTTGGCCTGCGCCGGCTTGTCGCCCTTGTCGCCGCTCTTGCGCGCACCGTGTACGAGACCGCCGCCCGCCTCGATATAGGCCAGCTCCTCCGAGTTCGCACCCGGATGGTTGCGCGGCTCGTGATAGAACTTCCACCAGACCAGGCCGAACACGATACCCACCGCGCCGACGACCCAGAACAGCGAGCGCCAGCCGAACGCCCCCATCAGCGCGAACAGCACCGGGCTGAAGAACGCGAGGCCGATGTACTCGCCGACGGTATAGGTACCCGTCGCCATCGCACGCTCGTTTTGCGGGAACCACGTCGCGACGACGCGGCTGTTGGTCGGGAAGCACGGCGCTTCCGTCACGCCGAGGCCGAGCCGGCACGCGAGCAGCGTCGCGACGCCCGGCACGAAGCCTTGCAGGAACGTGCACAGCGACCACAGCGTCATCGACCAGTAATAGGTGATCTTGCTGCCGAAGCGGTCGAGGAACAGGCCGCCGGGAACCTGCATCGCGACATACGTCCACGAAAATGCGGAAAACATGATGCCCATCACGGCCGCGTTGATGCCGAGCTCCTTGGTGAGCTGAGGCGCAGCCACCCCCAGCACGGTGCGGTCGAGATAGTTGATCATCGTGCCGATCGCGAGCAGCGCGAGAATCTTGTAGCGCGCCGAAGTGCGCCGGACGGTGCCGGACGCCTGCGCCGGCGCGGCGCTCGTGTGGGTGGTGTGCTGCATGGTCGTCTCCTGGTCTCTCTTTATGGAAGGGGTCAGCGCGCGACGAGCGACTGAAAGTGTTCGAACATCCGCTCGGCGTCGGGCGTGCGTCCGGTGAAGATCTCGAACGCGTCGACCGCCTGGTAGACGGCCATCCCGCCGCCCGGCAGCGTGGCGCAACCGGCCGCGCGCGCCGCGTGGATCAGTTCGGTTTCGAGCGGGAAGTACACGATGTCGGCCACCCACATGCCCGCGTGGAGCAGTTCGGCCGGCAGCGGCAGGCCCGGATGCTTGGCCATGCCGGTGGGCGTGCAGTGGATCAGGCCCGTCGCGGCGCGCATCGAGGCCGCGAGATCGTCGCCCTGCACGACGCGTGCCGCCGGGAAGCGCTGCTGCAGCTCGGCGGCGAGCGCGGCGGCGCGCGTGCCGTCGACATCGAAAATCGTCAGTTCGGCCGCGCCCATCTGCAGCGCTGCGTGCGCCACGGCCGCGCCCGCGCCGCCCGCGCCGAGCTGGACGACGCGTTCGAGCGACGCGCCGGGCAACCCGCGGCGGAACGATTTCGCGAAACCCGACCAGTCGGTGTTGTGGCCGATCCGCTTGCCGTCCTTGAACAGCACGGTGTTCACCGCGCCGAGCGCGCGCGCATCGTCCGACAGTTCATCGAGGTGCTCGATCACGCGCTGCTTGCACGGGTGCGTGATGTTCAGGCCGTTGTAGCCCATCCGCTGCGCGGCATCGAGCAGTTGCGGCAGTGCGTCGACGGTCACGCCCAGCACGTCGAGATCGATGCGCCGGTAGACATAGCCGAACCCCTGGCGGAATCCTTCTTCCTCGTGCATCGCGGGCGACAGCGAGCCGCCGATGCCCTGGCCGATCAGGCCGATCAGAAACGACGGACGGCTCATCGTGCGGCTCCCTGCGCGAACAGCGTCGCCAGACGCTGCAGCGCGAACACGTAGCCCTCGGTGCCGCAGCCGCAGATCACGGCTTCGGCGAGCGCCGACACATAGGAATGGTGCCGGAACGCCTCGCGGCGATGCACGTTCGAGATATGCACTTCGATCACCGGCTTCGCGATCGCGGAAAGCGCATCGGCCAGCGCCACCGACGTATGCGTATAGGCGGCCGGGTTGATCACGATGCCGTGCGTGTCATGACGCGCGGCATGCAGCCAGTCGATCAGCTGGTGCTCGGCGTTCGACTGGCGGAAGTCGATTTCCAGCCCGAGCGCCTCGCCCGCCGTACGGCAGCGCTGCTCGACGTCGGCCAGCGTTTCCGCGCCGTAGATATGGGGCTCGCGTGTGCCCAACAAATTCAGGTTCGGGCCGTTCAGCACGAGCACCTTGTGCTTGCTCATCGTGTTTCTGCTCCTGAAACGGGGGCAGACCACGATCGGCGCCGCCCCGAAGACATCGGAATGTGGCGCTAGTGTGCGCCCGTGCAAGCGGGCTGTCTTTTCGGGTTTTCGCTAATTTGTACCACCTAGTTAGTTTGTACAATACGCATCACCAGCCTAGTAAATTCGGGATATGGCGCCCGCCAGGAACTCAACGACTGGTTCATTCAGGGCCGGTTCGGCCGACG
Source organism: Burkholderia sp. Tr-20390 (assembly GCF_017104595.1). Lineage (NCBI taxonomy): Bacteria > Pseudomonadati > Pseudomonadota > Betaproteobacteria > Burkholderiales > Burkholderiaceae > Burkholderia > Burkholderia sp. Tr-20390. Next base: position 12,093 of record NZ_JAAGPC010000003.1, read on the forward strand.
CCATGCCCGCTCATCCTCAGGAATCGCCCATGCAGCGCTCGATCGCCACCGTGTCACTGTCCGGCACGCTCGCCGAGAAACTCGCCGCCGTCCAGGCCGCAGGCTTCGACGGCGTCGAAATCTTCGAAAACGACCTCGTCTACTTCGATGGATCGCCGGCCGACGTCCGGCGCATGGCCGCCGATCTCGGCCTCGACATCGTGCTGTTCCAGCCGTTTCGCGACTTCGAGGGGGTAAGCGCGGCCCAGCTCGCCCGCAACCTCGACCGGATCAAGCGCAAGTTCGACGTGATGCATGCGCTCGGCACCGACCGCATCCTGGTGTGCAGCAACGTGTCGGCCGACACGATCGCGGATGACGGGCTGCTCGTCGACCAGCTCGGCGCGCTCGCCGAAGCCGCGCGGCAGGCCGGCGTGGTCGCCGCGTATGAAGCGCTCGCGTGGGGCCGCGTCGTGAAGCGCTACGGCCATGCGTGGAAACTCGTGAATGCCGTGAACAGCCCGCACCTCGGCCTGGCGCTCGACAGCTTCCACACGCTGTCGCTCGACGATTCGCCGGACGCGATCGCGGACATCCCCGGCGACCGGATCGCGTTCGTGCAGATCGCCGATGCGCCGAAGCTCGCGATGGACGTGCTCGAATGGAGCCGCCATTTCCGCTCGTTCCCGGGCCAGGGCGACTTCGACCTCGCACGCTTCACCGCGCGCGTGATCGAGTCGGGCTATACGGGGCCGCTGTCGCTCGAGATCTTCAACGACGGCTTCCGCGCCGCGCCGACCGCGATCACCGCCGCCGACGGTCATCGTTCGCTGCTTTATCTGGAAGAACTGACGCGCGAGCGGCTCGCGCAGGACGGCCGCGCACCGGCCGCAGACCAACCGCTGTTCGCGCCGCCGGCGCCGCCCGCGCACGTCGGGTTCCAGTTCATCGAATTCGCGGTCGACGCGCAGGCGGCGGCGATCGTCGGCGAATGGCTCGGCCGGATGCGCTTCCGGCTCGCGGGCCGCCATCGCTCGAAGGACGTGACGCTGTTCCAGCACGGCGCCGCGTCGATCGTGCTGAACGCGGAGCGCGACTCGTTCGCCGATGCGTTCTTCCAGCAGCACGGGCTGTCGCTGTGCGCATCGGCATTCCGTGTCGACGACGCGAAAGTGGCGTTCGAGCGCGCGGCCGGCTTCGGCTATGCGCCGTTCTCCGGCCGCGTCGGGCCGAACGAGCGCGTGCTGCCGAGCGTGCAGGCGCCGGACGGCAGCCTCGAATACTTCGTCGACGAAGCGCCGAACGCGCCGACGCTGTACGAATCGGATTTCGTGCTGACCGACATCGACGGCCCGAGCGAAGTCGGCCCGCTGACCGGTATCGACCACGTGTGCCTTGCGCTGCCGGCCGACGCGCTCGATACGTGGATCCTGTTCTTCAAGACGGCATTCGGCTTCGAGGCGGAACGCAGCTGGCTCGTGCCCGACCCGTACGGGCTGATGCGCAGCCGCGCGGTGCGCAGCGCCGACGGCTCGGTGCGGATCGCGTTGAACGCGTCGGTCGACCGGCACACGGCGGTCGCCGAATCGCTCGACCGCTACCACGGCACGGGGCTGAACCACGTTGCGTTCCGCACGGACGACATCGTGAAGACGATCGCCGCGTTCGCGGCCGACGGCATTCCGTTCCTCCGCATTCCGCCGAACTACTACGACGATCTCGCCGCACGCTACGCGCTGCCGGACGACCTGATCGACACGCTGAGCACGCATCACCTGCTGTATGACCGTGACGAGCACGGCGGCGAATTCCTGCACGCGTATACAGAACTGGTCGACAACCGCTTCTCGCTCGAGATCGTCGAGCGGCGCGGCGGATACGACGGCTACGGCGCGACGAATGCGGCCGTGCGGCTCGCCGCACAGGCGCAGCGCAGGAAGTAACGGAAGGGAGCCGACCGGGATTCAAGGGGCGCATCACATTCACGGCCCGCGGCTGCTTCAAAGGGCCACATCATGCGCGCACCATCGCGGTGAATCGCTCGGCCGCGCCCCCGCCCGCGCGGCTCGCCGCGATCGGGCCGGAAACCGCATTCCATATGGCGTTACATCCCGTAACCCATACCGCAGCGCAGCATCCCGTCGCCCCGTGCGGTTTTAAGAATCGCTTAAGTCTTCGACGGCACCATCCGCAGCCAGTACCCGATGGTTATCTCGAAAAGGAGGAAAGCGATGAGCGCCGTAGAAGCACCCGCGGGCCGCCCGGCCGCGCCCCCTGCAAAGAAGACGATGCTGCGCCGCCTGCTCAGTCATCATGAAATCGCGACGCTGCTCGTGCTGCTGCACGCACCGATCGGCGCCAATGCCAAACCCGAACTGCCTGCGCTGCAGGAAGCCGGTCTCGTCGAGATGGTCAAGCTCGACACCGAAACGGCACCCAGCTTCCGGCTGACCGAAGACGGCACCGCCGTGCTGAAAGGGCTCGGCTACCGCTGAGCCGCCGTTTTCATCCCTTTCCCGTTTTCCCGCATCACCCCGATTCCCAGCGACTCGCCGGCCCTGTCGGCGTGTCGCGTCACCCTGCCCGCTCCTGCAGCATCAACCGGTATTCCGTCGGCGTGACGCCGACCGTCGCCTTGAACTGGCGCGTGAACGCGCTGTGATCCGTATAGCCGCATAGCGCCGCGACGTCGGTCACCTTGTCGTGCGTGACGAGCAGCGCGGTGGCCGCATCGAGCCGCGTCTTCAGCAGCACCTGGCGCGGCGTCAGGTGGAACACCTTGTGGAAGTAGCGTTCGAGCTGCGCGACCGACATCCCCGCCATCTGCGCGAGCTGCTTCAGGTTCAGCGGCTGCACGTAGTGATCCTGGATGTGCTGCACGACGTCGGCGAGCCGGCTGTACGCCGGGTGCGATCCCTCGTGCGCCTTCAGGTCGCGCGAGATGCCCGCGAGGCCGACCACCCTGCCCGCGGCGTCGCGCAGCGGCTCCTTGCAGGTCAGGCACCAGCCCGGCTGACGGCCCGGATACAGGTGCAGCTCGAGCTGGTCCACCAGTTGCTGGCCGGCGTTGATCGTCGCCATGTCCTGCTCGAAATAGCTGCGGCCGAAGCGGCGCGGAAACACTTCGTCGGCCGTCTTGCCGAGCAGGTCGCGCTTGTCCTTGTAGCCGCAGCGCATCGCCAGCGTGCGATTGACGATCGCGTAGCGGCCGCCCGCATCCTTCACGAAGAACGCGACGTCCGGCAGTGCATCGAACACCGGCTCGAGCAGGCGGAAGTGCGCAAGCATCGCGCCGAAATCGGCGTTGTCGGGCTGGTAGCGCAACGGTTCGGACAGGCTCATGGGCGGTACGGCAAGCAAGGGCGTCATCCCGGCAACCGCAATGCGAGTGGCAGATGGCGTCGATTATAGAAGCGCCCCTTCGATCGCGTCGCGCCGATCGCAAAGGCGGGCAAGTTGGCGGCGGCCGTCGCAACGCGCCGCCGATCGGCCGGCATCGTCATGCGACACAGGTTGCACGCGCAACCACTGCGTCGAGCGTGCGGCGGCCGGCCGCGAATCCGCTTGTGTCGACGCAGCCACCACGCGTGCGCCGGTGCCGACACGCCACGCGCGGACTGCGCATTCGCACACCGGCACCGTACGCCCGAACTCGCCAGCATAGAAATGCGGACGTGCAGCGTCTTGGCGCGTTTGCGCATTCGGCGTGACGATTTCGGCATATATCAGGGTTATCGACGATATGCCGATATCGTCGCCGGCCGCGCATCGAACGCGCAAGACGCACGCATTTTCGCTATCTAGACTTCGCTTCACGGTCACGAGACGACCTCACGCCGCGGCAGCAATCGGCATGCATGGCCTGCGGCATCGGCCATCAGGTGCGCCGATTCCGGCACAGCCCGGGCAGCACGCGGCACGCACGCATGGCCCTCGCATCGGCCTGCCGACCGAACCGTCTCGCCCGGTTTACCGGCGCCGGCCCGCCAGCCGGCGGCGACCCAACCACGCCATCAAGGGGAAGTGAAAGTGAAGCTGAAGGTATCGCACGTCGCGCTGGCCGCTGCCTGCGCACTGTCGGGCGCGCACGCCATCGCCGCCGACGTCGTCAAGATCGGTTTCGCCGCACCGCTGACCGGCCCGCAGTCGAACTACGGCACGGACATGCAGAAGGGCGTGCAACTCGCGATCGCCGATTTCAATGCGACGCGTCCGACGATCGGCGGCAAGCCCGTCACGTTCCAGCTCGATTCGCAGGACGACCAGGCCGACCCGCGCACGGGCACGACCGTCGCGCAGCGGTTGATCGACGACAACGTCCGCGGGATCATCGGACACTTCAACTCGGGCACGAGCATTCCCGCGTCCGACCTGTACGATCGCGCGGGGCTGCCGCAGATCTCGATGGCCACGTCGCCGCAATACACGGCGCGCGGCTACAAGACGACCTACCGGCTGCTGACGAGCGACGCGCAGGCGGGCCGCATCGTCGGCACGTACGCGGTGAAGACGCTGCGCTTCAAGCGCATCGCGATCATCGACGACCGCACGGCCTACGGCCAGGGCATCGCCGACGAATTCGCGAAGGCCGTCGAAGCGGCGGGCGGCACGATCATCAAGCGCGACTTCACGAACGACAAGGCGCTCGATTTCTCCGCGATCCTGACCAACCTCAAGGGGATGAACCCGGACGCGATCTTCTACGGCGGCGGCGACGCGCAATCGTCGCCGATGATCCGCAAGATGCGCCAGCTCGGGATGAAGTCGGCGTTCGTGACGGGCGAGATGTCGCGTTCGCCGACGTTCCTGAAGGTCGGCGGCGACGCGGCCGAAGGCGCGATCGTCTACATGGGCGGGCTGCCGAAGGAGAAGATGCCGGGCTTCGCCGGCTACGCGGCACGCTACAAGGCGCGCTTCAACGAAGACGTGATCACCTACTCGCCGTACTCGTACGACGGCACGATCGCGCTGCTCACCGCGATGAAGGACGCGAACTCGACCGACCCGAAGGTGTATACGCCGTATCTCGGCAAGGTGTCGGTCAAGGGCGTGTCGGCCCCCAGCATCGCGTACGACACGAAGGGCGACCTGAGGGATGCGCCGGTGACGATCTACAAGGTCGAGCACGGCGCGTTCAAGCCGGTCGATACGATCGCCGGCAACTGATACGCAAAACCCTGCCCCGCGCGGCGCGTCAGCGGCTCACCGGCCGCCCGCGCCGCGTGCGCTTTTGCCTCGGCTTCGGCTTCGCGATCCGAACCGTTCCTCGGCGCGCACCCACGCGCGTGCATTTCGCGCTCCTGTAGAATCCCCCCACCCGCTTTGACGCTTCGTCTCCGCCGCGCCCCATCCCGGTGCGGCGGCGCGTGTTTCGTGCCTCACCCGGCACGCGGCACGCTTCGACGACGCAAGCCGCGCCTTGTCAGTCCATGCCGAAAAGCGGGCCCTGGAGACGCAGCACCGACAACTACATTCGAAAACCGATCGTCCTGACCATGCAAGCTTCCGAATTGAGCGGCGTGCCTCGCGCCGCCGAACGCGCGCTCACGCGCAGCGACTACAAGACCCTTGGCCTTGCCGCACTCGGCGGCGCCCTCGAGTTCTACGACTTCATCATCTTCGTGTTCTTCGCGCCGGCGATTGGGCAACTGTTCTTCCCGCACGACATTCCCGACTGGCTGCGCCAGTTGCAGACGTTCGGCATCTTCGCGGCCGGCTATCTCGCGCGTCCGCTCGGCGGCGTGATCATGGCGCACTTCGGCGACCTGTTCGGCCGCAAGCGGATGTTCACGCTGAGCGTGCTGATGATGTCCGTGCCGACGCTGCTGATGGGCCTGCTGCCGACCTACGACACGATTGGCATCCTCGCGCCGGTGTTGCTGCTGCTGTTCCGCGTGCTGCAGGGCGCGGCCGTCGGCGGCGAAGTGCCGGGCGCATGGGTGTTCGTGTCCGAGCACGTGCCGTCGCGCCACATCGGCTATGCGTGCGGCACGCTGACCGCGGGCCTGACGGCCGGCATCCTGCTCGGCTCGCTGGTGGCCGCCGGCATCAACAGCCGCTACTCGAGCGCCGAAGTCGGCGCGTTCGCGTGGCGCATCCCGTTCCTGCTCGGCGGCGTGTTCGGCCTGTTCTCGGTGTACCTGCGCCGCTGGCTGCACGAGACGCCTGTGTTCGCCGAGATGAAGGCGAAGAAGGCGCTCGCGGCCGAAATTCCGCTGAAGGCCGTGCTGCGCGACCACGGCCGCGCGGTGATCGTGTCGATGCTGCTCACGTGGATGCTGTCGGCCGCGATCGTCGTCGTGATCCTGATGACGCCCGCGCTGCTGCAGAAGCAGTTCCACCTGACACCCGCGACGACGCTGTTCGCGAACAGCGTCGCGACGTTGTGCCTGACGGCCGGCTGCATCACCGCGGGTTCGCTCGCGGGCCGGATCGGCGCGAAGCGCGTGCTCGGCATCGGCGGCATCGGGCTGGCCGCGTGCTACTACCTGCTGTTCGTGCAGGTCGCGGCGGATGCGTCGACGCTGCCGCTCTACTACGGGATCGCGGGCTTCATGGTCGGCACGATCGGCGCGGTGCCGTTCGTGATGGTCAAGAGCTTCCCGGCCGTCGTGCGCTTCTCGGGCATCTCGTTCTCGTACAACGTCGCGTATGCGATCTTCGGCGGCCTCACGCCGGTGATCGTGTCGCTGATGATGAAGTCGAATCCGCTCGCACCGGTGGTGTATGTCGCGGCGATCTGCGTGGTCGGCGCGATCGCCGTGCAGTTCTCGAAGGATGCGAAGGAGGATTCGCCGCACTGAGCGGCGACGGTGCGCGTGCGGTAGCGTCCAGCGCCGCATTGAATGACCGAATGCACGCGCTCCATGAACAAAGGGCCGAATCCCGCGGGATTCGGCCCTTTTGTTTTGCTTCAGCGCAACGGCGACGGCGCGAGGATGTGCGATCAGCGCAGGCTGCCGTACGTCGTACTCGGCCGGCGCAGGCCGTCGATGCTCGCGCCGCCGGCGCCGGTGACGAACAGCAGCAGGAAACCGCCGGCAATCGCGATGTTCTTCCAGAAATGGATCACCATGTCGTGCTGGACCGCGGCGTCCGTCGCGTCCCAGAAATTGTGCCCGACCATCGCGGTCGCGACCGTGTAGAACGCCATCAGCAGCGCGAGCGGTTTCACCTTGTAGCCGACGATCAGCAGCAGCCCGCCGAGCCCCTCGATCGCGACGACGATCGGCCCGATCACCTGCGGATACGGCACGTTCAGACCATGCAGATAGCCGATGAAATCGCCGTAGCCGAGCAGCTTCATCACGCCGCCCCACAGGAACAACGCCGCCAGCGCCAGGCGCGCGAAAAAAATGACGCCGGAATCGACGGAACGCGTCATGCCTCTCTCCTCGTATGCAATTCGGCCGCCCGCGCGGGGCGCGCCCGGGCGGTTCGGCGCCGCGCGACCCTGCGGGGCCCGCGGCAAATGGGCCAGCATAGACAGAGTTTCGGCCGTGTCCAAGAAAAAGGTTGTAGCAAATCTTTACACGGCGGCGGCCGCGCGGCCCGAAGGCGGCGGGATGACAAGGCGTTTAGCCCGCGTCGCTCAACAACACGCCCTTCTTGAAGATGAAGCAGCCATAGCCGCGCAGCTCGCCGGTGACGATCACCGCGTACGTCTGCTGCGCGCGCTCGTAGAACGCGAACCGGTCGATGCCCGCGAGCGGCACCGCGCGCCCTTCCGCATGGTCGATCTCGGCCTGCACTTCGCGCTGCACGGGCGGCACCGCCGCCGCATCGCCGACGACTTCCATCCGCCACGCGGGGGTGTCGACGAACGTGTCGAGCGGCAGCACGGACAGCACCGCGCGCACGACGCGCGCCGAATCGGCACCGTCGATCCGCAACGCGCGGCCGACCACCGTGTGCTCCGCGACGGATTCCGCCGGGAAATTCGCATCGCAGATCGCGATTTCGTCACCGTGGCCCATCGCGCGCAGCGTGTGCAGGATGTCGGCGTGCAGCAGCGGGTCGAGATTCTTCAGCATGTCGGCTAGTCTCCGGGATCAGGAACGAATCGCATAACGTTACCCGATCCCGGTGGCCGCTGCGCATGCGTCGCTCGCGTCACGACGCCGCGGCCGGCATTTCGTCGATGAAACCCGTCACTGACGCGAGGCGGCCCGACGCGTCGACGGTGCCGAAGTCCGAGCCCTTCACGATCGCCGCGCCGTCGGGCGACACGAGCGCCCACGAGAACCTCAGGTGCTGGCCGAAGCCGTCGACGTCGGTCGTACGGCGGAAGCGGAACGCGGGAAAGCGCGCCTGCACGGCCGCGATCATCGCGTCGATGCCCGCGTGGCCGTCGCCGGCCATCAGCGGATCGCGATAGGCCGCGTCGCTCGCGTAGGTCGCGTCGATCAGCGCACGGCGGCGCGCGACGTCGGGTTCGTTCCAGGCGTCGAAGTAGCGGTCGATCAGGTCGGCGTGAACCGACGATGCGGACGAAGCGGATTGGGCGGTGTTCATGGCGAGGCTCCTTGGATCGATGAGAGGACGATGTCGCGAACGTGGCGTGTTGCGTGTTCGCGTGCAGACATCGTCGCCGGCCGCGCGCGGGCGGTCGATTACGTGCGGGGTAAGGAAATCGCGCCGGTCGCTTCGAGCCCATGGCTGCTCCGCACGCCGGACGTCGCCCGCCATGCATCAGTTCTCCTCATCGTGGACATCCAGCCGACACGTGCTCCGCCGAAATGAAAACGGGCGCCCTCGGGCGCCCGCTTCGTCCGGCGGCAACAGCCGCGCGTGTCAGGTCACCGGCGCCGGGTTGAACAGCGTCAGCGCATTCGCGAGCTTCCACTGCTCGGCCCACGTGCGGCGCTTGCCGCTCGCGACATCGAGCATCAGCCGGAACAGTGCCCAGCCGGTGTCCTCGATCGTGGCCGCGCCGGTCGCGATCTGCCCCGCGTCGAGATCCATCAGGTCGTGCCAGCGGCGCGCGAGGTCGCTGCGCGTCGCGACCTTGATCACCGGCACCTGCGCGAGACCGTACGGCGTGCCGCGGCCGGTCGTGAAGATGTGCAGGTTCATCCCGGCCGCGAGCTGCAGCGTGCCGCAGATGAAATCGCTCGCGGGTGTCGCCGCGTACAGCAGCCCCTTCTGCTTCGCGCGATCGCCGGGACGCACGACGCCGGCGATCGGCGCGCTGCCCGACTTCACGATCGAGCCCATCGCCTTCTCGACGATGTTCGACAGGCCCCCCTTCTTGTTGCCGGGCGTCGTGTTCGCGCTGCGGTCGACGCGGCCGCGCTGCAGGTAGCGGTCGTACCAGTCCATCTCGCGGATGATCTCGCGCGCCACGTCCTCGTTCGCCGCGCGCGACGTGAGCTGCGCGACGCCATCGCGCACTTCCGTCACCTCGGAGAACATGATCGTCGCGCCCGCGCGCACCAGCAGGTCGGCCGCGAAGCCGACGGCCGGGTTCGCGGTGAGCCCCGAGAACGCATCGCTGCCGCCGCACTGCACGCCGACGACGAGATCCGATGCCGGGCACGTTTCGCGGCGGCGGCGGTTGAGCCGCTCGAGATGAGATTCGGCCATCGTCATGATCGAGTCGATCATCGAGTTGAAGCCGACGTGCGCGGCGTCCTGCAGGCACACCACGCCGCCGTTGTCGGTCGCACCGTCGGCCGCGACCGGAATCGTGCCGGGCGGCAGCAGGCGCTCGGGCTGCAGCTTCTCGCAGCCGAGGCTCACGGTCATCACCTCGCCGCCGAAGTTCGGATTCAGGCTGATGTTGCGCAGCGTGCGGATCGGGATGTCGGCGTCGGGCGCGTCGATCGCCACGCCGCACCCGTACGTGTGCTCGAGCCCGACCACGTCGTCGACGTTCGGGTAGCGCGGCAGCAGCTCGGCCTTGATCCGCTTCACCGCGTGCTCGACGACGCCCGACACGCACTGCACGGTCGTCGTGATCGCGAGGATGTTGCGCGTGCCGACCGAGCCGTCGGCATTGCGGAAGCCCTCGAACGTATAGCCTTCGAGCGGCGGCAGCGGCGGCGCGGCGCGCGTCGCGAGCGGCAGGTCGTCGAGCCCCGGCGGCTCGGGCATGCGCATCGTGCGCTCGTTGACCCAGCTGCCGCGGCGCAGCTCGACCAGCGCATAGCCGATCACCACGTTGTAGCGGACGATCGGGTCGCCGGCCGCGAGATCGACCAGCGCAACCTTGTGCCCCTGCGGCACGCCTTCGCGCAGCGTCAGCCCGTCGGCGAACGTCGCGCCCTCGGGCAGGCCGCCGTCGTTGACGACGATCGCGACGTTGTCGTCCGGATGCACACGGATATAGAGCGGGGAAGCAGTCATCGGAATTCCTGGAGGCTATCGGCCATATCGTTAGTCATCATACGACATTCGACCTTGCTCGGCGATGCTGCGTAAACCCTTATCCGGAAAGACCCTACTATTTATCGAGCAGCAAACCGCTTGCGTCGCCCCTCCCCTCGTTGTACGATGACATACAACGACATCGCCAATGTGGCTCGTATGCCGTTCCCAACGAACCCAGCACTCGCGCTAGACGGACGACCCAACCATGACCTCACCGCAAGAACTCAAACAGATCATTTCCCACGGCCTGCTGTCGTTTCCGCTGACGGATTTCGACGCCGACGGCAGCTTCCGCCCGTCCACCTATGCCGAGCGCCTGGAATGGCTCGCGCCGTACGGTGCGAGCGCGCTGTTCGCGGCCGGCGGCACCGGTGAATTCTTCTCGCTCACGCAGCGCGAGTATTCGGACGTGATCCGTGTCGCGACGGAAACCTGCAAGGGCAAGGTGCCGATCCTCGCCGGCGCGGGCGGCGCGACGCGCGTCGCGATCGAATATGCGCAGGAGGCCGAGCGCCTCGGCGCGAGCGGCGTGCTGCTGATGCCGCATTACCTGACCGAAGCCAGCCAGGAAGGGATCGCCGACCACGTCGAGCAAGTGTGCCGTGCGCTGAAGATCGGTGTCGTGGTGTACAACCGCGCGAATTCGAAGCTGAACGCCGACATGCTCGAGCGCCTCGCCGATCGTTGCCCGAACCTGATCGGCTTCAAGGACGGTGTCGGCGAAATCGAAAGCATGGTGACGATCCGCCGCCGCCTCGGCGACCGTTTCGCGTACCTCGGCGGCCTGCCGACGGCCGAAGTCTATGCGGCCGCATACAAGGCGCTCGGCGTGCCGGTGTATTCGTCGGCCGTGTTCAACTTCATCCCGAAGACGGCGATGGCATTCTACGAAGCGATCGCGAAGGACGACCACGCCACGGTCGGCCGCCTGATCGACGAATTCTTCCTGCCGTACCTGAAGATCCGCAATCGCCGCGCGGGCTATGCGGTCAGCATCGTGAAGGCGGGCGCGAAGCTCGTCGGCCATGACGCAGGCCCGGTGCGCGCGCCGCTCGTCGATCTCACCGATGAAGAAGCGGCGGAGCTCGACGTGCTGATCAAGAAGATGGGGCCGCAATAAGCGGTGTTCGTCGGCGGCGCATGCCTTCATTGGCACCGCGCCGGCAGTGCTACATCGCGGCCGGCATTCGCCGGCCGCGACCTTTTGCGCGCTTTCCGCGATGACGCACGCATCCGCCGCCATGCGTGTCGCCACCGTCACATCTGCGCGATGACCCCGACGATCCGGTAACGCACGTTCCCCAGCTTGACGCGTGTCGCCTCGATCTGGTCCTGCGCACCCGATCGCGCGCGCGAATTCGATTCGCTGCCAAGGATCTGCCCGAGTACGTCGCGGTCAACGACCGCGTCGAAGAACCGGCCGACCGTGATCGTCGCCGACTGCTTCGCGGTCGCGAGCTGGCTGTTCGCCTGCATCAACGCTTCGGAGCGCAGGCCCGGATCGCGTTCATCGATGCCGCGCCGGTACTGGAGCGCGAACACCAGCGCTTCCATGTCCTGCCGGAAACGGCGAACGGCTTGACCGAACACGAGCGAATGCGCGTCGGAACCCGTGACGAGCCGCCCCTGGTTGATCGTGATGTCGAATTCGCTGCCGCCCAGGTCGCGCTGGAATTCCAGCAGTGCATTCGCGAGCACGCGTCCTTCGCTGTACTGGCCGATCTGGGTGCGCACGGATTTCGCGACGTCGCCGATCGCTTTCCACAATCCGGCCGCGAACAGGTGGTCGCCACGTTTGTTGATATTCATGGATTCGGTACCCTTTTAGACTTCTTCTGGATCTCTCAGGCTTCGCCCGCGGGTCGGTCGACCCGGGGCTTCGGTACTGTAGGAGAAAAGCGGGAGCGGCGAAAGTCTGCCGGGGTGGCATGCATCCGTTCTCCGACAGTTTCCGAAGCACGAAAAAAAGGCGGAAGCAGCCGACCGGCTACCTCCGCCTTTCCGATTTCAGGCATGAAATCGGCGCATTGACCGCCGTCATGACGCCATCAGTCGTACGTGCCGATTACTCCGCCTTCCCGTCCCGCAGCCGCGGAATCGCGAGCGGATTGCTTTCCTGCAACCCTTCCGGCAGCAGATCGTCCGGGAAATCCTGGTAGCACACCGGCCGCAGGAAACGCTCGATCGCCGTCGCGCCGACCGACGTGACGGCCGGGTTCGACGTGGCCGGGAACGGCCCGCCGTGCACCATCGCGTCGCACACCTCGACGCCGGTCGGGTAGCCGTTGACCAGCAGGCGGCCCGCCTTGCGTTCAAGGATCGGCAGCAGCCGGCGCGCGAGCGGCTTGTCGTCGGCATCCATCTGCAGCGTGGCCGTCAGCTGGCCTTCGAGCGCTTCGAGCACGCGCGCGACTTCGTCGAGATCGCGACAACGCACGATCAGCGACGCCGGCCCGAACACCTCGTGGCTGAACGCCGGCTCGGCCAGGAACGCCTGCGCGCCGACTTCGTACAGCGCGCCGCCGGCCTGGCAGTCGGTCTGCGCCGCCTCGCCCGCGCCGATCTCGCGCACGCCCGGCAGTTCGGCCAGCTTGCCGCGGCCGTTGCGATACGCATCGGCGATGCCGCGCGTGAGCATCACGCCGGCCGGCTTCTTCGCGAGCGCCTGCGCGGCGACGGTTTCGAAGCGGTCGAGATCGGGGCCGTCGATCGCGAGCACGAGGCCCGGGTTGGTACAGAACTGGCCGACGCCCAGCGTCAGCGAATCGACGAAGCCCGTCGCGATCGCGTCGCCGCGCGCGGCAAGTGCCGCCGGGAACAGCACGACGGGGTTGATGCTGCTCATTTCCGCGTAGACGGGAATCGGCTGCGGGCGCGCGTTCGCGAGCTGCACGAGCGCCATGCCGCCCTGCCGCGACCCCGTGAAGCCGACCGCCTGGACCGCCGGATGGCTGACGAGCGCCGCGCCGATCACGCGGCCGGGGCCGACCAGCAGCGAGAACACGCCCGCCGGCATGCCGGTTTTCGCGACGGCGGCGCGGATCGCGCGGCCCACCAGCTCGGACGTGCCGAGGTGCGCCTCGTGCGCCTTCACGATCACCGGGCAGCCGGCCGCGAGCGCCGACGCCGTATCGCCGCCGGCCACCGAGAACGCGAGCGGGAAATTGCTCGCCCCGAACACGACGACGGGCCCAAGCCCGACTTTCTGCAGCCGCAGGTCCGAACGCGGCAGCGGCGTGCGCGCCGGCTGCGCGGGATCGATCGACGCGGCGAGGAAGCGCCCGTCGCGCACGACGCGCGCGAATAGCCGCAGCTGGCCGACGGTGCGGCCACGCTCACCCTGCAGCCGCGCGACGGGCAGGCCCGTTTCGGCGTGCGCGCGCTCGATCAGCGCGTCGCCGAGCGCGACGATTTCATCCGCGATCGCGTCGAGAAACGCCGCACGGGCCGCGAGCGGCTGCGCGCGGTACGCGTCGAACGCATCGCGCGCGAGTTCGCATGCGCGGTCGACGTCGGCCTGCGCCGCAACGCCGAACGCCGGCGCGTCGATCGGCTCGCCCTTCGACGGGTCGAACGCGCGCAAGGTACCGGCCGAGCCGGCGACCGCTTCGGCGCCGATCAGCATCTCTCCAGTCAGTTGCATGGGGTGTGCTCCGTGGTTCGGGAATAGATCGCTCATTGTAGCTCAACAGATATGATGTCCGCCCACCTAACCTCAATATTCGCGTCAATTGTCGGGTTGGCGCCGACACGAGCAAAACCCTTATTTCACACGCCAATATCTGGGATTTCCACCCTTTCGCGCCACCATCCAGAGGGAAAACCCGATGTTTCTGCATCTGATTATTGCCAATAAACTGTCGACAAGTCATACGACGACATACATTAAAGTGCCTAATCAAACCCCTTCTCGCGAGCTTCCGCTCAACCTCGCGCGCACCGCGCGCCGGACCGCCGTGCGCTACTGGATCCTGGCGATGCTGTTCGTCGTCACGACACTCAACTATGCGGACCGCGCGACGCTGTCGATCACCGGCACGCCGATCCGCAAGGCGTTCGGCATCGATCCGGTGACGATGGGCTACATCTTCTCGGCGTTCAGCTGGGCGTACGTGCTCGCGCAACTGCCGAGCGGCTGGCTGCTCGACCGCTTCGGCGCGCGGCGCGTGTATGCGGCCAGCATCTTCCTGTGGTCGGCGTTCACGCTGCTGCAGAGCACGATCGGCCTCGGCGGCAGCGCCGCGTTCGCGGTCGCCGCGCTGTTCGCGATGCGCTTCGCGGTCGGCATCGCCGAAGCCCCCGCCTTTCCGGCGAACGCGAAAGTGGTCGCGAGCTGGTTCCCGACCGCCGAACGCGGCACCGCGTCGGCGATCTTCAACGCCGCGCAGTACTTCGCGGCCGTGGTGTTCTCGCCGCTGATGGCGTGGCTCACGCATGCGTACGGCTGGCACCAGGTGTATCTGTGGCTCGGCCTCGCGGGCATCGCGCTCGCGTTCCTGTGGCTGCGGGTCATGAAGGATCCGGCCGACCATCCGGCCGTGAACCGCGCGGAACTCGAGCATATCGAGCAAGGCGGCGGCCTCGTGCGCACCGCTGCACGCAGCAGCAACGGCGCGCGCTCCGAAAGCAGCCGCGTGGCCGGCTGGTACTACGTGCGCCAGCTGCTGTCGAACCGGATGCTGATCGGCGTGTACCTCGGCCAGTACTGCGTGAACGTGCTCACGTACTTCTTCCTCACGTGGTTCCCGATCTATCTCGTGCAGGCGCGCGGGATGTCGCTGCTGAAGGCCGGCTTCATGACGTCGCTGCCCGCGATCTGCGGGTTCCTCGGCGGCGTGCTCGGCGGGATGCTGTCGGACGGACTGATCCGCCGCGGCGTGTCGCTCACGCTCGCGCGCAAGATCCCGATCGTCGGCGGGATGGCGCTGTCGATGGTCATCATCGGCTGCAACTACGTCGACAGCGAAGTACTGGTGATCGTGCTGATGGCCGTGTCGTTCTTCGGCAAGGGGATCGGCTCGCTGGGCTGGGCCGTCGTCGCGGATACCGCGCCGAAGGAAGCGATCGGCCTGTCGGGCAGCCTGTTCAACATGTTCGGCAACACGGCCGGCATCATCGCGCCGATCGCGATCGGCTACCTCGTCGGCGCGAGCGGCTCGTTCAACGGCGCGCTCGTGTTCGTCGGGCTGAACGCGCTCGTCACCGTGTTCAGCTATCTCGTGATCGTGAAGGACATCAAACGCGTCGAACTGCGTCATCGCGACGCCTGACGTTCGGCTTCAAGACAAAGCGACGGCGGCCGCATGAAAACGGCCGCCGTCGTCGCATTCGACCTCAGGTATCCGCTGTCAGATCGACGAATGCGCGACGCGCAGCATGTCGTGCACGCCGGACGTCATCAGCGCGAGGAACGCGAGCAGGCCCACGTAGCAGAGCGCGTACGTCGTCTTCGTCTCGATCGACGTCGCGTAGTACACGCGGTTCTCCGGCGCGTCGGGATCGTAGCGCCACGCACGCTTCAGCTGCGGCAGCGCGAGGATCGCCATCACGATCAGCAACGGGCTCGGGCGATACACGAACAGCGCGATCAGCACCGGCACGCCCGCGAACCAGATGCGCGGCGACAGCACCGCGGTGATCCGCCCGCCGTCGAACGGCGACAGCGGAATCATGTTGAACAGGTTCAGGAAGAAGCCCGTGTACGACAGCGCGAGCAGCAGGTTGCTGTCGGTGTGGCGCGCGGCCGCGTAGCAGGCCAGCGCGCCGAGCGTGCCGACGAACGGCCCGGCGAGCCCGACGTACGCTTCGGTTTCCGCGTCGTGCGGCATCTCCTTCAGCTGGATCCACGCGCCGACGAACGGGATGAAGGTCGGCAGCCCGACGTCGAGCCCGCGCCGCTGCGCGGCGATGTAGTGGCCAGCCTCGTGCACCAGCAGCAGCGCCACGAAACCGGCGGCGAACCGCCAGCCGTAGAACAGCGCGTAGACCGCGATCGACGCCAGCATGGTGCCCGCCGACATGAGCACCTTGCCGAGCTTGAGGCCGCCGAAGATCAGCAGCAACAGCTTCGTCATTCCTTGCGCTCCGTGCCGGACGTATCGGATACGCTGGATGTCTCGGCGACGGCCGGCACCGCGGCCGCCTTCGGCTTGCGCCCGAAGAAGCGCTTCAGTGCCGCACCACCGGCCAGCAGCGCGACCGCACCGATCTTGAAGAACTTCACCGCGAACGCACCGATCAGCGCGAGCAGGCCGAGCTTCTTCGCGCCGACGCCGACGATCAACGCCGCGAGGCCGTACTCGGCGACGTGGTCGGTCGACTTGTTGAAATCCGCATAGCGCTTGCCGTCGTTGAAGCGGATGTTCGACAGCAGCTCGTCGGCCGACGCCTTGTACTTCGGCAGGTCGGCAAGCGTCGACGCCATCGTCAGCGACAGGTAGCCGTCACGGCCGAGCACGAGCGTCCGGTAGTTCACGCCGTCGTTCTCGGCGTTCGGGGCCGCGCCCTTGTCGCGGATGATCGCCGACCACACGAGCCGGTGTGTGGCCGCGTCGTACGCGGGCGCCTTCGCCCAGCCGACCACCTCGGTCTCCGGCAGGCCGCGCTCCTTGCGCCCCGGGTTGTCTTCCTCGGTGCCGGACTGCAGGCTCTTCAGCAACTCGTCGGGCTTCCAGTCCTTCGCGTCGTCGTCGCGGATATAGCCGCTCGGCTCGAACGACACGACCGAGATCCAGTCGGCATCGGGATCGTCGGGCAGCACGAGGCCGACCAGCTTGGATTCGTCGATCGAGTTGCCCATCGAGCGCAGGTAGCGGCCGGCTTCGGCGGCCGGCACGAACGATTCGCCGGCTTTCAGCTTCAGCACGGCTTCGTGTTTTACGTCGATGTCGGTCGGGCCCTTCACGACCGCGTCGTTGGCGGCCGCGGCGGCGGCCCTCATTTCCACCTGCGCAGCTTCGGTCTGCGCGTGGCCGGTGGTCGCGGCGAATGCGAGCGTCGCCACGCAGGCGAGCCGGACGGCAAGTTTTTTCATTGTTGGATTCCCCTGGAATGCCTTGTCGTAAATATGCACGGCACCGGCCCAGGCGTTTTCAATCGCGGGTCCGGCGTCGTCTCTCAGTTGGCACGGGGGCTATGGTAACGCAGCGCGGTGACACGCCCGGGGAACGGCGCGATGCTTACGTCCGAGGTAATGCCCAAGGTGCGCGGGATTGCCTATCATCTGCCACATGAACCCGACCGCCGCCCTCCATTCGCCCTCCCCGTCCGCCGGCCGCGCGCCAGGCATCGGCCCGCTGCTGCGCACGTGGCGGCAGCGCCGGCGCCTGAGCCAGATGGCGCTCGCGCTCGACGCGGACGTCTCCGCGCGCCACCTGAGCTTCGTCGAATCGGGCCGCGCGCAGCCGAGCCGCGAGATGGTGCTGCATCTCGCCGAGCGCCTCGACGTGCCGCTGCGCGAGCGCAATGCGCTGCTCGTCGCGGCCGGCTTCGCGCCGCTGTTCCGCGAACGGCCGTTTTCGGATCCGCAACTGGATGCCGCGCGCCATGCGGTCGAAGCCGTGCTGCGCGGCCACGAGCCTTATCCGGCGCTCGCTGTGGACCGCCACTGGACGCTGCTCGCCGCGAACCGGATGCTCGGCGCGCTGGTCGCGCAAGCCGACCCGGCGTTGCTGCAGCCGCCCGTCAACGTGCTGCGGCTGAGCCTGCATCCGGACGGGCTCGCGTCGCAGATCGTCAACTGGCACGAATGGCGCGCGCACATCCTGCATCGGCTGCAGCGGCAGATCGATGCGAGCGGCGACCGCACGCTGCACACGCTGCGCGACGAACTCGCCGCGTATCCGGCGCCGGCCGGCCAGCCCGACGACACACAGGCGCGCACCGATTTCGCGGAGATCGCCGTGCCGCTGCGGCTGCGCACGGCGGCCGGCGAGCTGACGTTCTTCAGCACGACGACGGTGTTCGGCACGCCGGTCGACGTGACGCTGTCGGAACTCGCGATCGAGGCGTTCTTTCCGGCGAACCCGGAGACGGTGGAGGCAATGCGGGCGCTGGCGGACGCGTTGCCGGCGGAATAAAGCCGGCAGGCGCGCCGGCGCCGCGGCCGCGATCAGCGGCGCTCGAGCGCCAGCTTCACGCCCAGCCCCAGCAGCACCACGCCGCTGACGCGATGCATGCGCGTCAGGATGCGCGGATTGCGGCGGATCGATGCAGACAGCAGGCCCGCGAACAACGCGACCGGCCCCTTGACGAGAAACGTCAGGCCGGCAAACGTCGCGCCGAGCACGAACAGCGACAGCATCGGATGCGCGGTGCCCGCCGGCACGAATTGCGGCAGGAACGCCAGATAGAAGAGCGCGACCTTCGGATTCGACACGTTGGACAGCGCGCCTTGCGCGAATGTGCGAAGCCGCGATGCCTGCGCACCGTCGCGGCCGCTCGCGAGCGCCAGTTCGCCCGACGACCGCAGCAACGTGATGCCGAGGTACAACAGATACAGCGCACCGATCACCTTCAGCGCCGTGAACAGCCATTCGGACGCCTGAAGAAGCGCGCCCAGACCGAGCGTCGCGAGCATCGTATGAACGAGCAGCCCGACGCTGACGCCCGCGGCCGTCACGAGGCCCGCGCGCGTGCCGCCGGACAGCGTGCGCGACATCACGAGCACCATGTCCTGACCCGGCGTGACGATGATCAGAAGCGACGTTGCGATGAATGGCAGCCAGGATAGATGTGACATGGAAGCGCTCCTGAAGGGATAGCCGGCGGGCGGGAATCGCCCGGCCGGCCTTCAGATTATCGGTGCCCTTCCGTGGAGATTGGATGCGTATTTGGCTACGTTAAATCAGCGATTTGGAGCTAATCTCTAGTTTTAAAGCCTCTGGTAGCAAAAAATGCCAATCAAACTGGACGCGATCGACCGGCGCATTCTGCGTGCATTGCAACGGAATTCGAACCAGACGAATGCCGAACTCGCGCAACAGGCCGGGCTGTCGCCCACGCCATGCCTGCGCCGCGTTCATCTGCTCGAGGAACAAGGCGTGATCGATGCGTATGTCGCACTCTTGAACCCGGCTGCCGTCGACCTGAGATTCACCGCGTTCGTGCGCGTCACGCTGGAGCGCCAGGATAAGACCACCGTCGAACGCTTTGCGCGCGAAATGGAGCAAGCGCCCGAAGTACTCGAATGTCATCTGATGGCCGGCAGCTACGACTATCTGCTGCGCGTGATCGCGCGCGATCTCGACGACTACCAGCGCTTCCAGATGGAGACGCTCACGCAGATCGAAGGCGTCCGCAACGTCGAAACCGAGATTCCGCTGAAGCGCATCAAGCAGACGGTTCGCCTGCCGATCTAGGCATCCAGAAACGTCACGGCCTGCCCTGCCGGCTCCCCGTTCAGCGCACCATCGCGCACCACGACCTGCCCGCGCACGACCGTGTGCACGGGCCAGCCTGTAACCGCACAACCGTCGTAGGGCGTCCAACCGCTCACGCTGGCAATCCATTCGTCCCGAATGATGCGACGCGCACGCAAGTCGACGATGCTGAAATCGGCGTCGTAGCCCGCCGCGATCCGCCCTTTCCCCGCGATGCCGAAGATGCGCGCCGGCCCGGCACTGGTCAGGTCGACCAGCCGTTCGAGGCTCAGGCAGCCCGCATGCACGTGATCGAGCATCAGCGGCAGCAGTGTCTGCACGCCGGTCATCCCGCTCGGCGACTGCGGATAGGGCCGGCGTTTTTCATCGCGCGTATGCGGCGCGTGATCGCTGCCGATCACGTCGACCACGCCATCGCGAACGGCCTGCCACAGCGCGTCCTGATGATGCCGCTCGCGCACCGGCGGATTCATCTGCGCGAACGTGCCGAGCCGCTCGTAGCAATCGGGCGCGTACAGGCTCAGGTGATGGGGCGTGACCTCGACGGTCACGCGCTGCCGGTGCCGCGCGAGGAACGCCATTTCGCCGGCGGTGGACACGTGCAGCACATGCAGCCGGCGGCCCGTCTCGGCAGACAGCCCGACGATGCGCCGCGTCGCGGCCAGCGCGCTTTCCTCGTCGCGCCAGTGAGGATGATCACGCACGTCGCCGCTCGCTTCGACGAGCGCCCGGCGTTCGCGCAGCCGCGCCTCGTCTTCCGCGTGCACGGCCATGCGCCGCCGCCCGTTGCGCACGATTCGGCGCAACACGGCTTCGTCGTCGGCCAGCAGGTCGCCGAACGAACTGCCCATGAAGACCTTCACCCCCGCGCAGCCCGGCAGGTTTTCGAGTACCGGCAGCCGTTCGGCGTTCGCGGCCGAGCCGCCGATGTAGAACGCGTAGTCGCACCATGCACGGCCGCGCGCAAGATCCAGCTTGGCCTGCAGGTCCTGCGCGGTCAGCGTCAGCGGATGCGTGTTGGGCATCTCGAAGATCGTCGTGACGCCGCCGAGCACCGCGCCGCGCGTGCCGGCCTCGAGGGTCTCCTTGTGCATCAAGCCCGGTTCGCGGAAATGCACCTGGCTGTCGACGACGCCCGGCAACACGTGCAGGCCGCCGGCATCCAGCAGGACGTCGGCGCTCCACGTGCCGTGCAACGCACCCAGCGCAACGACACGGCCGCCCACGCACGCGATGTCGATCCGCTCGGCCCCGTTGGGTGTCATCGCGATGCCGCCATGCACGAGCAGGTCGGCGTGACGTCGCTTCAGCGCGTCGCTCACGCCCGCTTCACGTCGGATAGGCTCGTCCATGACTCAGAACTCGTTCTGGATGTGCTTGTAGCCCAGCACCAGCGCGTTGTTCGTGCGTGCGACATCCTCGGAGAAATCGCTCGCGTCAGCCGTCACCTGCGGCAACGCGGCGAGATCGGTTTCCGGCCCGATGCGCTCGGTCGAACGCACGTAGAAACCCGGCGGCAGGTGGCAGCCGTCGACGACCGCGTTGTAGCGCACCACGCAGCCGTCGTCGATGGTGCAGTTGAACAGCACGCTGTTGAAGCCGACGAACACGCCGTTACCGACCTTGCACGGCCCGTGGACGATCGCGCGATGCGCGATCGACGTGTGCTGGCCGATGGTGACGCTCGCGCCCGACTTCGAATGGATCACCACGCCGTCCTGGATGTTCGAATGCGCGCCGATCACGATCGGCGCGATCCGGCCGCCGGCATCCGTTTCGTCGGCGCGGATCACCGCGTACGGGCCGATGAACACGTTCTCCTCGACGATCACGAGCCCGCACAGAATGGCGGTCGGATCGACGAAGGCGCTCGGGTGGATCTGCGGCAGGTCGCCGCGCGGGTTCTTTCTGATCATCAGGATTCCTGCCTTGAAGTGGGGCGGCCGCGCTTGATCCGCTCGAACAGGCCCGGATCGCGCCACTGTCCGGCGATGGCCGGCGCGAACACGATGTCGTCCAGGTCGATGCGGCCCATGCGCGGGTTGAACGCATCGTCGCGAAAGCACTGCGCGTAACCGGTCTCGGTCTCGTGAACGATGATCGAATGCAGCCGCACGTCGGCTTCGCCGTTCGTCATGCGGGTGCCGGACAGCGCCGCATCGACGAGGCGAAAGAACACACGCGAGAACTGCTCGGCGCTCGGCGACACGGGCAGCAGCACCCAGCGCTCGGAATGCCGGCGCATGCTCTCGACATAGCAAGGGTCGTCATCCGACCACAGCGTCACGGCGTGATCGAATGCGTCGATCAGGTCGCGCACGTCGCCCTTGAGCAGCCCGAAGTCGTAGATCATCTGCCCGTGATCCAGCGCGTGCGCTTCCAGCAACAGCTCGACGCGGTACGAATGGCCGTGGATCGAATGCGAGCAGCGCCGCGTGCTGCAGCCGCGCACGACGTGCGCGTTCTCGAAGCGGAACAGCTTGCGTCGGCGCCTTCGCGCACCGGCGCGGCCCAGGCCACCGCATCGTGCGGATGCAGGCTTTCCAGATGGCGCACGTGCACGTGCGGGGTTGCATGGTAGCCGTCCAGCGCGGCCTGGACCCGGCGCGCGGCATCCTCGACGAACATCAGGTTGCCGCCGTTCAGCACCGCGAAGGCCTGCTCGTCCGCGCGCTTGACGGCCGTCTGCACCGGCGTGCCGAGCGCGTGCTCGATGCGATCGATCAGGTCGATCAGCCCCAGCGTCGCGCCATCGTCGGGCAGCGCCACGCTGACGACGGCTTCGCTGCGCTGGCTGTGCGGCGTGGCCGCCGTCGCGTGCCGCTTCAGCCACGCGGCGACTGCCGCCGGCTCCACGCGATCGTCGCGGCCGAATGCCGCCAGGAACGCCTGCTCGACCCAGTGCCGCGACAGCGCGGCCGAGCACGGGCACGTCGACGAATAGACTACCGTCACCTGCGCGCGCAGCGCGAACCGGGAGCCGGTCAGCGTCGCGTCGAGCCGGACCGGATAGGCTTTCCATCCGGCCAGCCCGTCGGTCACCAGCGCGGCGCGGCGCGCCAGCAAGTCGAAGCGCAACCGGAGCCGCGCGCTGCGCGTGTCGCAGTCGCGATGGCTGTCGACCATCGCATGCAGCACACGCTGAAGGCCGGCCGGCGACAGCGCCGCGCCATCATCGAGCCCGTCGAGCCCGTCGAGCAGCCGGTACAGCCGCGACATGTGGATGCCCTTCACGTGCGGCGCAGGCAGATCGACCTGCACGTCGGCGCGCGCATGCACGTCGCGCCGGCAGCCGGGCTCGGCCACGGCAACGGGCAGGTCGATGCCCTGCATGCCGACCCATTCGAGCGGGCGGCCGCCCGGCGCGGCATCAGTCAGGGAAATATCGGGAAGGGGTGCGTTCATGCTCGGAATCCGGTGGAGCGCCTTCTCCATCCGGATCGATGCAGGAAGCGCGTTCAGGTCAGGGCCAGTCGCGAAACGGGTTGTCCCACGTGGTCCAGTGTTCGGGGCCGGTGGCCATCTCGGCATCGGTCAGCAGACACGCGTCGAAGCGCGCGCGCAGCGCGGGCTCGTCCATGTCCATGCCGATCAGCACGAGTTCCTGCCGCGCATCGCCGACGTGCTCGTCCCAGCGCGCGCGGATCTGCGCGACGGCTTCCGCGTCCTGCGGCCAGCGCTCGGGCGGCATGGCCGCCCACCAGTAGCCGGCCGGCCCGTGCCGCGCGACCGCACCGGCCTGCGACCACGAACCGGCCACGGTCGGGTGGGTGGCGAGCCAGAAGAATCCCTTCGAACGGACGACGCCGGGCCATTCGCTTTCGACGAGATCGAAGAAACGCTGCGGATGGAACGGCCGACGCGCGCGATAGACGAAGCTGCGAATGCCGTACTCGTCGGTCTCGGGCGTGTGCGTGCCGCGCATCTCCTGCAGCCAGCCCGGTGCGCGCGATGCGGCTTCGAAGTCGAACAGGCCCGTGTCGAGCACGCGCTCGAGCGGCACCTTGCCGAATTCGGCGATCTCGATCCGTGCACGCGGGTTCAAGCCGCGCAGCAGCGCGACCAGCCGCTCGCGCGCGCTTGCGTCGATCAGGTCGATCTTGTTGATCACGATCACGTCGCAGAACTCGATCTGGTCGATCAGCAAATCGACGACCGTGCGCGCATCCTCCTCGCCCATCGATTCGCCGCGCGACTGCAGGCTGTCGCGCGACGCGTAGTCGCGCAGGAAATTGAACGCATCGACCACCGTCACCATCGTGTCGAGCCGTGCGACTTCGCCGAGGCTGCGGCCATCCTCGCCTTCGAACGTGAACGTCTCGGCCACCGGCAGCGGCTCCGAGATGCCGGTCGATTCGATCACGAGCTGGTCGAACCGCCCTTCGCGCGCGAGACGGTCGACCTCGATCAGCAAATCCTCGCGCAGCGTGCAGCAGATGCAGCCGTTGCTCATCTCGACCAGCTTCTCGTCGGTGCGCGACAGCCCCGCGCCGCCGTCGCGCACGAGCGCGGCGTCGATGTTGACCTCGGACATGTCGTTGACGATGACCGCGACGCGCCGGCCCTCGCGATTGTTCAGGATGTGGTTGAGCAGCGTCGTCTTGCCGGCGCCGAGGAAGCCGGACAGGACGGTCACGGGAAGCCGCGTGGACGGGGGGAGTGCGGGGCTCATCGGGCGATTCCGGAAGGAGGGTGGACGATCGTCGAGTGATACATTATATCGCAACGATATAACATATCATTTCAAACGTCCAGCATGCCGGTCAGGTTTTGTCCGGAGCGGACCGCGCCGCTCCGGCATCACGCCGTCATGTATAGAGCGACGCCTGCGGCAACTCGGCCGTCAGCGCGAACCGGCCCACATCCCGCAACCGGTAGTCGAGCGGATCGTGCAGCGTATGCGTGCGCGCGTTCCGCCAGAAGCGGTCGAGGCAGAGCGACGCGGCTGTCGCGCGTGCGCCGCAGGCGTCGAACAGCGCCTCGCCGTTCTCGAGCGCCGCGCGCTGCGCGACGATCTTCGCCTCCGATACCGCGAGCGCCACCTCGGCGCGCTCGTCCGCCGTCAGCGCATCCTGCCGCGCCCATGCACGCTGCAACGCGGCGGCCGCGCGATCGGCCAGCGCCGCTGCGGCGACCGCCCGCACGCGCATGTCGCCGAAGCGCTGCAGCGTGTACGGATCGTCGCTCGCCTGCGCGACCTCCGACTGGATCCAGGGCCGGCCATGCTTCAGCACGTAGTCGCGCGCTTCCGCCAGCGCGCCTTCCGCGAGCCCGACGAACAGGTTGGTCAGCACGAGCTGCGACACGAGCGTGCGCAGCGTCGCGCGCGGGGTCGGCGGCGTCTCGGAACGGTGCAGCACCTCGTCCGCCGCAAGCGTCACGCCGTCGAAGCGCACGCTGCCGCTGTCGGTCTGGCGCTGGCCGATCGGATCCCAGTCTTCGTTGACCGTGATCCCCGCGCGATCGGTCGGCACCACGCCGAACACGGTGCGGCCGGTGTCCGGATCGTGCGCGGACACCGTCATGCGCTGCGAGCCGCGTGTGCCCGAACAGAAACCCTTCACGCCATCGAGCCGGTAGCCGCCGTCAGGCGTGGCCGTGGCCACGAGCCGCGTGTCGAGCGGATTGACCGCATTGCCCCACCACCATTGCTGCTCGACCGTGCCACGCAGGTAGCGTTCGCGCTGCGCGGCGTTGCCCCACACGTCGACGCTCACCACCTGCAGGCACTGGAACCCGACGAGATGCGCGAGCGCGCTGTCGACGCGCGCGATCTGCCGGATCGCGTCGTAGATCCCGGGCCACGCGGCTTCCTGCCCGCCGAACGCACGCGGCACCGCGAGCGTCAGCAAGCCCGCATCGGCGAGCCACTGCTTCTCCTGTGCCGCATGACCGCCCGCGCGGTCGCGCGCGGCGGCCGTGGTGCGCAACGCGTCGATCGCGCGCGCCAGCGCGGCGTGGTCGAAGGCCGGGGCATCGGTATCGGGCGCGAAGGTCGCCGGGCCGCGTGGATCGTTCATGCGACGGCTTCCTGCGCAACCGCTTCACCCGACAGCGGCACCAGCGCGTCGAGCGTGCGGCCGGTCAGCCGCGACAGGATCTCGCGCCGCCAGTCGTCGTAGATCGCGCGGTATTCGGCGATATCCGCGCCGAACACGTGCGCGGTATGCGCGTACTCGTCGTGCAGGTAACCGTCGAGCCGCGCCTGCGTTTCCTCATCGGCCGCGATCACGCGATCGATCAGCGCATCGCGTTCGGCTGCCGGCAGCGCCTTCAGCGTGTCGAACCACCACTGGACGATCTGCACGCGATGCCATTCCTCGTCCGGCCGGATCCGGTTCTCGCCGTGCTCGCGCATCTCGGAATCGCCGATGCGGCCGGTCTTGCGCTGGATCCACAGCTTCGCGAGGATGTGCAGCTCGTAATGCCATTCGAACGCGAGAAAGCCCGCGATGTCGCGCACCGCGATGTCGCCGATGCGCGCCCAGTGCGCGGCGACGAGCCGGTCGACTTCCGGCAGCGGGTCACGCCCCGTCAGTTCGGTCACGCGTTCGCGGCCGATCACCGCGTGCGCGCCGTCGTCGCCGAGCTGGCGCGACAGGATCAGCTGGAAATGCGGATCGTCGCGGAACAGCGTGTCGATCGCCTTCGCGACGACCTGCACGATGAACAGGTCGTGCGACGCCATCTTCGTGTAGTAGTCGGCGACGGCGGCCAATTCGTCGTCGTTGCGCGGCTCGCGCGGCGGCGTGGCGAGCTTCGCCGGGAAGTCAGGACGATGGCGTCGCGCCACGTCGAGAAACAGCGCTTCCTCGAATTGTCCGTTCCATTCGCGCGGCGCGCCGATGGGCAAGGTCATAGGTTTCTTTCTCTCAGGATCATGAATGAAGCGAGCGGACGCTTGTGGCGTCGCTCAGGTACGCCGGGTCACGCGTCGGACCAGGCGGTCGCCCGTGATTTGCACGGCCGAGACGAGCGCGATCAGGATCACGATCACGGTCGCCATGACGGTGGTGTCGAAACGCTGGTAGCCATAGCGGATCGCGAGATCGCCGAGGCCGCCCGCGCCGACGGCGCCCGCCATCGCCGTCGAGCCGATCAGCGCGACGACGGTAATGGTGAAGCCGCCGAGCATGCCGGGCAGCGCTTCGGGCAGCAGCACGTGCCAGACGATGTGGCGGCGTTTCGCGCCCATCGCGAGCGCGGCCTCGATCAGCCCGCGGTCGACTTCGCGCAGGCTCACCTCGGCGATCCGCGCGAAGAACGGGATCGCGGCGATCGACAGCGGCACGACGGCCGCCCAGACGCCGATCGTCGTGCCGATCAGCACGCGCGTGAACGGCAGCAAAGC
The DNA here is from genome assembly GCF_017104595.1 of Burkholderia sp. Tr-20390. NCBI lineage: Bacteria > Pseudomonadati > Pseudomonadota > Betaproteobacteria > Burkholderiales > Burkholderiaceae > Burkholderia > Burkholderia sp. Tr-20390. The sequence continues at coordinate 39,174 of NZ_JAAGPC010000003.1, forward strand.
GACGAGCAGGATGATGAACGGCGTCGAGCGGAACACGTTGACGAGCGCGCCGAGCACCGCATTCACGCCGCGCCGCTCGTAGATGCCGCCGGGCGCGGTCGTCACGAGGATCACCGCGAGCGGGATGCCGATCAGCGCGGCAATCACGGCCGACGCTGCGACCATCGACAACGTGTCGCGGATCGCGTCGAGCAGTTCGGGCCACCAGAGGTCAAACATAGCCGAGCACCTCCGCGTGATTCGCGTGGCGACGCGCGCGTTCGAGCAGCGCGGCCACCGCGCCGCCGCGGGCGGTCGATTGGCCGGCGTCGTCCGCACGCAGTGCCGCCGCGATCACGAGCCGCCCCTGTGCGTGCCCCTGGATGCGCTCGATCCCGCCGTGCAGGAAACGCACCGAGCCGCCGAGCGCCACTGCAAGCGCGCCGACATCCGGCTCGCCGCCGCTCTCGCCCGTATAGCGGACGTCGAGCACGACCTGCGCGCCTTCAGGCAACGCGGCTTGTTCCGGCAACGGCTGCACGCGCGCGGCCAGTTCGGCCGGCAGGTCGTGCACGAGCGTGCTGAGCAGCGCGCGCGTCGCGCCGTGGCGCGGATCGCCGAACACGCGCCACACGGGGCCCGTTTCGACGACTTCGCCCTGCTCGATCACCGCGACCGTGTCGCACACCGCGCGGATCACTTCCATCTCGTGCGTGATCAGCACGATCGTCAGCCCGAGGCGACGGTTGATGTCGGCGAGCAGCGCGAGGATCGACTGCGTCGTCTCGGGATCGAGCGCCGACGTCGCCTCGTCGCACAGCAGCACCTCCGGATCGTGCACGAGCGCGCGGGCAATGCCGACGCGCTGCTTCTGCCCGCCCGACAAGCTGGCCGGATACGCGTCGCGCTTCGCGGCGAGCCCGACGAGGTCGAGCAGCGCCTCGACCTTGCGCACGCGTTCGGCCTTCGGCACGCCGGCGATCTTCAGCGGCAGCGCGACGTTCTCGAACACCGTCTTCGCGGACAGCAGGTTGAAATGCTGGAACACCATGCCGGTGCGGCGCCGCAGCGCGACGAGCCCGTCCTCGTCGAGCGCGCCGACGTCGACGCCCTGCACGCGCACGCGGCCCGAACTCGGCCGCTCGAGCCCGTTCACGAGCCGCAGCAGCGTCGACTTCCCGGCGCCGCTGCGGCCGATGATCCCGAAGACCTCGCCGCGCCGCACGCCGAGCGTCACGTCGCGCAATGCGGCGGCCTGGCCGCGCGGCGTCGCGAACACCTTGCCGACCTGCTCCAGCGATACGGCGGCGCCGGCGCGGGTCGATTCGGCCGACGCGGCCGCTTCGTCATGTGCCGTTGCCTCGGCTCCCGCACGTACTGCCGACGTCTCAATGAAACCCAGCGTATCGAACAATTGCGTCATCGCTTCGCTCCGTCACGTTCAGACATGCGCGGGATGCGCGGATTCGGCGTGCACGGCGGCGCCCGGCCGGTGCTGCGCGCCGGTATGCCACGCGGGCAGGCGCGGGCCCGCGCCGAACAGCTTCTCGCGCAGCGTCGGCGCGGGATCGTAGTCTTCCTTGTAGACGCCGCGGTTCTGCAACTCGGGCACGACCCAGTCGACGAAATCCTCGAACGACTCGGGCATCACGGTGCGCGTCAGGTTGAAGCCGTCGATGCCGGTCTCGTCGATCCACGACTGCAGCTCGTCCGCGACCTGCGACGGCGAGCCGACGATCGGCGCATAGCGGCCGCCGAGCGACATCTGTTCGAGCATGCGGCGCACGGTCCACGTGCCGGTCGTGCTCTTGCGCGAGATCGCGTCGACGGCCGACTGGATCGAATCGGTCTTCACGTACGAGATCGGTTCGTCGAGGCCGTACTTCGCGAAGTCGATGCCGGTCGAGCTCGCGAAATGCGCGAGACCGGCTTCGGCGCTTGCGTAGCGCCGGTACTCGTCGAACTTCTCGCGGGCAAGCAATTCAGTCTCGGCCGTCACGACGCTCACGCCGGCAAAGATCTTGATTGACGCAGGATCACGGCCCTGCCGTGCAGCGGCCGCGCGAATGTCGAGTGTCGCCGCGCGCGCGGCGGCCTTGCTTTGCCCGTTCACGAACACGCATTCCGCGTGACGCCCCGCGAACTCGACACCGCGCGCGGACGAACCGGCCTGGTACAGCACCGGCGTGCGTTGCAGCGACGGCTCGCTCAGATGAATCGCGTCGATCGAATAGAACGGCCCGTCGTGCTTCACGCGCCGCACCTTGCCCGGCTGCGCGAACACGCGCGCCTGCGCGTCGCGGATCACCGCATCGTCGTCCCAGCTCTGTTCCCACAGCTTGTAGACGACGTCCATGTAGTCGTCCGCGCGCTCGTAGCGGTCGTCGTGGCCGATCTGCTGCGCGAGGCCCATCCCGCGCGCGGCGCTGTCGAGATAGCCGGTGACGATGTTCCAGCCCACGCGCCCTTTTGTCAGATGATCGAGCGTCGACATGCGGCGCGCGAACAGGTAAGGCGGCTCGTAGGTGAGGTTCGCGGTCACGCCGAAGCCGAGGTGCCGCGTGACCTGCGCCATCGCGGGCACGAGCAGCAGCGGATCGTTGACGGGCACCTGCACCGATTCGCGCAGCGCGGCGTCGGGGCCGCCGCCGAACACGTCGTACACGCCGACGATGTCCGCGAGGAAGATCCCGTCGAACTTGCCGCGTTCGAGCGTCTTCGCGAGGTCGGCCCAGTAGTCGAGATCGGTGTAGTGCGCGGAGCGGTCGCGCGGATGCGTCCACAGCCCGTGGTTGATGTGCCCGACGCAGTTCATGTTGAACGCGTTGAGCAGGATTTTCTTGCGGTTCGCCGTCGTCATGCCGCCTCCGTCACCACGCGATCGCGTACAGCGAGCCGAACGCGTTGTCGAGCGCCTTGCGCACGGCCGGCGAGTGCTGGTAGATCGAGATGAACTTGCGGATGCGCGGATCGTTCACGCTGTCCGGCCGCACGACCCACTGGATCGCGAAGATCTTGTTCTCGGTGCCGTCGAACAGCAGCGCGCTGTTCGGGTCGGTCGTGCCGGCGAGCTTGATGAAGCTCGGGTAGCCCTGCGCGAGATCGACGTCGTCGAGCGAGCGCGCGAGCTGCGACGCTTCGAGCGGGATGATCTTCAGGTGCTTCGGGTTCGCGACGATGTCATGCGTCGTCGCGCGGTAGTCGGCGCCCGGCTTCAGCGTGATGAGCCCCGCGCGCTGCAGCAACAGCAGCCCGCGCCCGCCGTTCACCGGATCGTTCGCGATCGCGACTTTCGCGCCGTCCTTCAGCTCGCTGAAGCTTTTCACCTTCTTCGAATAGAGGCCGATCTTCATGATCGTGCCGGGCGCGATCGACACGAAGTTGTAGCCGCCCTGCTTGTTCGCGTTCTCGAGGAACGGGATGTGCTGGAAATAGTTGACGTCGATGTCCTTGTTCGCGAGCGCCGCGTTCGGCGTATTCCAGTCGGTGAACTCGACGATCTTCACGTCGAGCCCCTGCGCCTTCGCCTCCTTCGCGGCAACTTTCAGCGCCTCGATCTGCGGGCTGGTCGAGATGCCGACCTTCAGCGGCGCGGTGTCGGCGTGCGCGCCATTGAGCAATGCGACGCCAAGCACGGCGGCAGCCAGCAGGCGCGCGACGCGGCCGGCGGAAAAAACGGCATGCAGCATGAAACCACTCTCCTGTCCAAAGACGGTATCGATGGATGAGCGACGCCGCGGAGAACGCACGGGCGTTCTCCGGACAGAGGTCAAACGCATCGGAAAAGATCAGCCGATGATAGAGAGCGGCGCGGGAGCGGTCTACGAAGCGATTGTGCGAAGAAAATCGCGCGCGGCGATATGGCGGGCGGCCATGCGGGATCGGCGGCCTGACCGGGCGCCCGGCCGGCCGCCAGGCCGAAATCTAGGCCTGGGCGCCGGGCGAATTCCGAAATCTCGGCCAGCCGGTCGGGCCGCCCTTTCCGCAGACGAAACAAACCCCTTATAAATCAATGCATTAAAAATATTCCGACAGGCCGGATTTCTGGCACGGGGGTTGCGTAATAGACCGCACACGATGCCGCGAAGCCATGCAGGCATACCAACATCAGGAGACACGTCTTGCAGACCTCTATCCATACCCCGTCCCATCCGGAGCCGGTTTCCGACGCCGTCGCCACCCCGCGCGAGCGCTTCTGGCCTGAAGGCTGGTGGAAACTGATGGAAATTCGCATCGGCATCATTCCGCTGCCCGTCTACTTCATCCTGCTCGCGCTGATCGTCGGCTTCTCGGTGACCGGCAAGGTGCCCGGCGAGATCTCGATGGCGATCGCGGTGCTCGCGTTCTTCGGCTTCACCTGCGCGGAACTGGGCAAGCGCCTGCCGCTCTTGCGCAACATCGGCGCGGCCGCGATCTTCGCGACCTTCGTGCCGTCGGCGCTCACGTACTACCACGTGCTGCCCAAGCCGGTGCTGAACCTCACCGTCGAATTCACGAAGTCGACCAACTTCCTGTACCTGTTCATCGCGTCGATCATCGTCGGCAGCATCCTGAGCATGGATCGCCGCGTGCTGATCCAGGGCTTCGTGAAGATCTTCATCCCGCTCGCGGCCGGCTCGGTCGCGGCCGCGATCGTCGGCACGGCGGTCGGCACCGCGCTCGGCCTCGGCGCGCGCCACACGCTGCTGTACATCGTCGTGCCGATCATGGCCGGCGGCGTCGGCGAAGGCGCGATTCCGCTGTCGATCGGCTATTCGGAACTGATGCACCTGCCGCAAGGCGAGATGTTCGCGATGGTGCTGCCGCCGGTGATGCTCGGCAGCCTGACCGCGATCATCCTGTCGGGCGCGCTCGACATGCTCGGCAAGCGCTTCCCGCACCTGACCGGCAACGGCCGCCTGCAGGTCGGCGAATCGGGCGACATGACGCCCGAGAACGAGGAAATCCGCGGCCACGTCGACGTCTCGCACATCGCGGGCGCCGGCATCACCGCGATCACGCTGTACCTGGTCGGCCTGATGGCGCACAAGCTGTTCGGCCTGCCCGCGCCGGTCGCGATGCTGTTCCTCGCGGTGCTCGTGAAGCTCGCGCGCGCGGTGTCGCCGCCGCTGCAGGAAGGCGCGTTCGTCGTCTACAAGTTCTTCTCGACCGCCGTCACGTATCCGCTGCTGTTCGCGATCGGCGTCGCGATGACACCGTGGGACAAGCTGACCGCCGCGTTCACGATCGTCAACGTCGTCACGATCGTGTCGACCGTCGCGACGCTGATGGGCACCGGTTTCGTGGTCGGCCGCCTGATGAAGATGTACCCTATCGACACCGCAATCGTGAACGCCTGCCACAGCGGGCAAGGCGGCACCGGCGACGTCGCGATCCTGACCGCCGCGAACCGGATGCAGCTGATGCCGTTCGCGCAGATCGCGACGCGGATCGGCGGCGCGATCGTCGTCACGGTCACGCTGATCCTGGTCGCCCACTTCGGATGACGCGCCGCCGCGCGCACCGTCGCGCAGGCCGCTTTGCACGCGCCGCCGCCGGCCCAGCCGGCGCGCGGCGCGCGTCGTTCGGGGCGTCGTTTCGGGCGTCACGCCGTGCGGACGGTTGCGGGTTTCGATGAGGGCGAACGTGCAGAAGAGCTTCAAGGGCATCCCGTGGTGGGGCTGGGCATCGGCCGGCGTGCTGTATGTGTGCGTGGCGGCCGCGGCCGTCGATTTCGCGTGGGAACGCGCGATCGACGCGCTCGAGGAAACCGGCGCGCACCGGCTCGACCTGTATGCGTCGAGCCTGAAAAGCGAGCTCGGCCGCTTCGAGATCCTGCCCGGCCTGGTCGCGCGGCAGGACGGCGTGCGCGCGATGCTGAAAGCCGCGCCGCATGACGCTCCCGAACTCGTGCACACGGTCGACACCTACCTCGAAGCCGTGAACCGCGACGCGGGCAGCGGCGCGGTCGACGTGATCGACCTGCAGGGCGACGTGATCGCCGCCAGCAACTGGAACGAGACGCTCAGCTTCGTCGGCACCAACGTGTCGTACCGGCCGTATTTCAAGGACGCGCTCGCGCGCGGCAGCGGCCGCTTCTTCGGCATCGGCACCAACACCGGCGTGCCGGGCGTCTACTTCGCCAGCGCGGTGCGCGACGAAGGCGTGCCGATCGGCGTGGCCGCCGTGAAGATCAGCGTCGATTCGCTCGAATCGGCGTGGCGCGCGCCGGGCGTCGCCGCGATGGTCGTCGACAGCAACGGCGTGGTCGTGATCTCGACCGAACCCGCCTGGAAATTCACCGCGCTGCGCCCGATCACCGCGCAGCAGCAGCGCGACATCCAGGCGTCGCGGCAATACGCGGGCCGCACGGTCGACGCGCTGCCGTACCGCCATATCGGCGACCGCAGCGCGGCCGCGTGGTTCGGCACCTTCCCCGATACGCGCCACAGCGGCCGCACCACGCGCTATCTCGTGATGTCGCGCCCCGCGCCGCAGGCCGGCGATTCGCTGATGGTGCTGCTCGACATCGCGGGCGCGCGGCGCCAGCAGCAGACGGCCTTCGTGTTCGTCACCGGCGCGTTCCTGATCGCCGCGCTGCTCGCCGGCTACGCGATCCAGCGCCGCCGGGCGATCGTCGCGCGGCTGAACGCGCAGGACGCGCTGCGGCGCGCGAACGACCAGCTCGAGCTGACCGTCGCGCAGCGCACGGCCGCGCTGACGGCCGCGAACGAACGGATGCAGCGCGAGATCGTCGAGCGCGAGCGCACCGAGCAGCGGCTGCGCGCATCGCAGCAGGAAGTCGTGCATGCGGGCAAGCTCGCGGTGCTCGGACAGATGGCCGCCGGCCTCACGCACGAGCTGAACCAGCCGCTCGTCGCGATCCGCACGCTGTGCGACAACGCGCGCACGTTCTTCGAGCGCGGCCAGCCCGCGCCGGCGCTCGCCAATCTCGAACGGATCGGCAAGCTCGTCGACAGCATGGCGGTGCTCACCGGCGAGCTGAAGACCTTCGCGCGCAAGCCGGACGTCGAGCGCGTCGCGGTGTCGCTGAACGAGGCCGTCGCGCATGCGCGGCTCATCTACGATGCGCGGATCCGCGACGAAGGCGTGCAGCTCGACGTGAACATCGCGCCGGGCACCGCCGTGTCGGCCGAATCGAGCCAGTTGCAGCAGGTGATCGTGAACCTGCTCGGCAACGCGCTCGACGCGGTGCACGACGCGCCCGTGCGCCGCATCGTCATCGAGGCCGCCGGGCCGGACGAAGCCGGCCGCGTGCGCTTCACGGTGGCCGACAGCGGCGCGGGCATCGCGCCCGACGTGCTGCCGCACCTGTTCGAGCCGTTCGTCACGACCAAGCCGCGCGGTCAGGGCCTCGGGCTCGGCCTCGCGATCACGTCGCGCATCGTCGAGGCGTTCGGCGCGAAGATCGCCGCGACGAACCGCGACGAAGGCGGCGCGCAGTTCAGTATCGAATTCGCGGCGGCCACGCTGCAAAGGACAGAGCATGGAAGATGAGATTCGGGTGCTGGTCGTCGAGGACGATGAAAACGTCCGGATCGGCGTCGAGCAGGCGGTAGCGCTTGCCGGCTTCGCGGTCGATGCGTTCGCGTCGGCCGCCGACGCGCTGCATCACGTCGCGCCCGGCGCGCCGGTCGTGATCGTGTCGGACGTGCGGATGCCGGGCATCGACGGGCTGCAGCTGCTCGATCGCGTGATGGCCATCGACGCGCAGATCCCGGTCGTGCTGATCAGCGGCCATGCCGACATCTCGACGGCCGTCGGCGCGATGCAGGTCGGCGCGTACGACTTCATCGAGAAGCCGTTCTCGTCGGACGTGATCGCGGGGCGCGTCGCGCGCGCGGTCGAGAAGCGCCGCCTGACGCTCGAGGTCCAGGGGCTGCGCGCGGCGCTGAACAACTGGCAGGGCATCGAGGCGTTCGTGCTCGGCAAGTCGCCCGCGATGGCCGACGTGCGCAAGAAGATCCTGCGCCTCGCCGATACGTCGGTGTCGGTGCTGATCACCGGCGAAACGGGTACCGGCAAGGAACTGATCGCGCGCAGCCTGCACGACTTCGGCGGCCGGCGCGACGCGCATTTCGTCGCGCTGAACTGCGGCGGCCTGCCGGAGCAGGTGTTCGAGAGCGAACTGTTCGGCCATGAAGCCGGCGCGTTCACCGGCGCGATCAAGAAACGCATCGGCAAGATCGAATGGGCGGACGGCGGCACGCTGTTCCTCGACGAGATCGAGACGATGCCGATTCCACTGCAGGTCAAGATGCTGCGCGTGCTGCAGGAGCGCGTGGTCGAGCGGCTCGGCGCGAACGAGCTGATTCCGGTTGACTGCCGCGTGGTCGCCGCGTCGAAGGCCGATCTTGCCGAGCTCGCGGCCGACGGCCGCTTTCGCGCGGACTTGCTGTATCGCCTCAACGTCGCGCAGATCGAACTGCCGCCGCTGCGCGAGCGGCGCGAGGACGTCCCGCTGCTGTTCGAGCATTTCGTGCTCGCGGCCGCACGCCGCTTCGGGCAGCCGGCGCCGGTCGTCACGGCTGCGCAGGTATCCGAACTGATGACGCATGCGTGGCCCGGCAACGTGCGTGAGCTGCAGAACGTGGCCGACCGCTTCGTGCTCGGGCTGACCGGCGACAGCCTGCTGTCGTCCGGCGGCACGCCGGCCGCAGGCGGCACGCTCGCGGAACAGCTCGCGTATTTCGAGCGGATGCTGATCGAGGACATGCTGCAGCGTCACAACGGCAACGTCGCGGAGGCAAGCGAAGCGCTCGGGATGCCGAAGAAAACGCTCTATCACAAGCTGCGCAACCTGCGGATTCCCGCGCGCGGCGACGCGGCGGCCGATGGCGGCGAATGACGAGAACGAGGACACGCACTCCAGCATGGATCGCATCGACATCACCGAACACGGCCGCGTCACGGGCCACCTGATCCGCGGCGTCACGCACGCGCAGAAAACCTTTCGCCCGAGCGACTGGCCCGAACGCCTCGCGGGCGTCATCACACTGTTCGTCGGCGAACGACGGCCCGGCTATCCGTGCGCGCTGTCGCGGCTCGCGATGCCCGTCGTCGACGGCAACGTCAAATGCCTGTTCGTGTCGGACGAATTGCGCACCGTGTGTGCGGACGCATTCGATTTCGCGATGCAGTTCGCGACCGACAACGACCTCCCGGTCGTGCTTCAGACCGCGCCCGCGCTGGCGGTGCGCTGACGCGCGCGCCGCTTTCGGCGGCTCGCGTTCTTCCCGTTTTCTAAAAGTGCGATGCGCTGCTTCGCAGGCCGCCGCACGTCCCTTTTTGTCCTTTCCGGCGCCTCGACCAATCGTCAGATGATTGAAAGCATCGACACCCGCCCCCTTCCGACAAGGGTTTGCGGCCGAGCCATCAATAAAATTGATCGTCACGATGAAAATTATGCGTTTTCCTTGCAGGTCGCCGTGATGCATAGTTGCGTCGTGTTGACGCACCTTTGAGTCTTTCAGTCATGAACATGCGAATCGAGCCGTCCGTGCTCGCGAACCCCGACCTGCAATTTGCGACGCTTTCGTCAGGCATCAGCCTGCCGTATGTCGAGCGGGGCAGCGGCGCGCCGATGGTGTTCGTGCACGGCTCGCTGTGCGACTACCGCTACTGGGATCCGCAGCTCGCCGCGCTGTCGGCCCACTACCGCTGCATCGCGCCGAGCCTCAGCCATTACTGGCCGGCCGTCGAAGCGGGCATCCAGGACGAGTTCAGCTGGCAGAACCATGTCGACGAGCTCGCCGAATTCATCGACGCGCTCGATCTCGGCCCGGTGCACCTGGTCGGCCACTCGCGCGGCGGCAGTGTCGCGTTCAACGTCGCGCGCCAGCATCCGCATCTCGTCGAATCGCTGACCCTCGCCGATCCGGGCGGCCCGCTGCAACAGCCGGGCGTGCGCGAAGCCGCGCTGCCGGCCGCCGCGATCGCGCTGCGCACGCAGGCCGTGAACCTGATCGGGCAAGGCGACGTCGAATCGGGCCTCGAGATGTTCGTCGATTCCGTGAGCCTGCCGGGTGCATGGAAGAAGAGCACGTCGCGTTTCCGCACGATGGCGATCGACAACGCGAGCACGCTGCCGAAGCAGCTGCGCGACCCGCTGCCCGCGTACTCGCAGCACACGGCCGGCGACATCGCATGCCGCACGCTGCTGATCGACGGCCAGCGCAGCCCGAAGATGTTCCGCAACAACGTCGACACGCTGTCGCAGTGGATAGGCAATGCGCAACGGCAGACCGTTGCCGGCGCGTCGCACGGGATGAACGCCGCGAGCCCCGCCGTGTTCAACCGCTTCGTGCACGAGTTCGTCGCCGCGTAACGCTCGCGGGCGGTTTCCGCGCCGCCCGTTCTCCTCGCTGTTCAACGACGATGCGGATACGCGCCGCATCGCCGCTTCATCAACCGCCGTGCGTCACCGGCGCGTCCGCCCCGTCAATCCGCCTGCGCCATTCCGTCAGCACGGCTTACCACACGGCCGGCTCCGGCTCCGCCTTGCGCGTGACCGCATCGGGCAGCCCGAACACGCTGTCGAACGCCCAGTTGTACGTGAACGTGAAGATCGGGAAGAACACGATCAGCACCGCGTCGTACAGGAACGCCTGCAGCAGCGACACGTCGAGCCACCACGCGATCAGCGGGATCAGGAACGTCACGAGCGCAACCTGGAAGCCGATCGCCTGCAGCACGCGGCGCCCGACCGTGCGCGTCGTCGCCGCGCTCCTGCGCTCCCACGCCTCGAACGCGAGGTTGTACAGGAAATTGACGGTGACGCCCGTCGTCGAGATCATCACGCCCATCGCGCCGCTCGTCGCCACGCTCGCGCCGCTCAGCATGCCGAGCACCGACGATGCGATCAGGATGCCGAGCACTTCGAACACCACGACGTAGACTATGCGTCTCTTCCACCCTTGCATGACCATCCACCTTCTATCGAACGAGGTGGCGAGACTATCAGCGGGTAGCGTGTCCGCAAAAGTCAGGTCCTTTCAATTTTTCTGACAGGAGGCCAGTGCATGCTGACCAGCGACCACATCGACATGCTGCTGACCGTCATCGACAAAGGCTCGTTTTCCGCGGCCGCGCGCGCGCTCGGCCGCACGCCGTCGGCGATCAGCATGGCGATCGCGAACCTCGAGGCCGAGCTCGACCTCATGCTGTTCGACCGCGGCACGCGCGAACCGACGCCGACCGCCGCGATGGCGGCGCTGCTGCCCGACGCGCGGTCGATCGCCGAGCGGCTGCACGCGCTGCGCGCGCATGCGCAGCACCTGTCGGAAGGCGTCGAGGATACGTTGCGGCTCGGCCTCGCCGCCGAACTCGACGGCGCGCCCGTCGCCCGCGCGCTGACGGCCGTCGCCGCGAAATACCCGGCGCTCGCGATCAGCATCGTCACGGCGCCGCAGGACGTGATCATCGATGCGCTGCATCGCGGCGCCGTCGATCTCTGTGTCGCGTATGGCGGGCTCGACCTGCATCCGCAGGAGCAGATCCACGCGCTGTGGACCGAGACGCTCGTCGCGGTCGCCGCGCCGAGCCATCCGGCGATCGCCGAATGCGCGCAACCGGAAGCGATCGAGCGGTTGTCGGGCTTCAGGCAGATCGTGATCGCCGATCCCGAACGGCCGCTCACCGACGTGCGGCCGGTGATCGGCAACCGCACGTGGAAGGTGACGGACATGGCCACCGCGATCGCGCTCGTGAAGGCCGGGCATGGCTGGGCGAATTTGCCCGAATCCATGATCGGCCGATACGTCGCCGACGGCGAACTCGCGCCGCTCGTGTTCGCGAACATCCGCAACGGGCTGCCGCTGCCCGTGTACCTGCGGCGGCCGAAGCATACGGGGCTCGGCAAGGCGGCCAACGAACTGGTTCGCGCGCTGCGGGTGGCGGGTGACGAAAATTAGGGGGGTATCCGTTCGTGGCGGCGGCGTCCGAACGCGAGTAGCTAGATGCTGTCGCCACGATCGACCTCGGCGAGTGACGCCGACCGATCTCGTGGGCAGTTGGTCCACGGAGCACCCGCGTGCTCGACCTTGTCTTTCCCATTCCCTTACCTTAAAGCAGGGAAAATTGGAGCCATCACCATGACCACTGCAACCATCACTTCGAAGGGCCAAGTCACGATTCCCGTCGACGTGCGGAATCGGCTTGGCTTGCGGTCCGGCGACCGGATCGAATTCAGCTACAACGAGACCACGGGCCGGTACGAGGTCTATCCAGCCACACGCTCGCTCGCGTCGCTCAAGGGCATCGTGAGGAAGCCCTCGAAACCGGTGTCGCTCGAAGAGATGAACCGGGCCATCGCCGAGCCGGGAGCATCCGCGCGATGATTGGGCTGGATGTAAAAACGTGCTGGTTCGTTACTTCGCCCAGGATGACGTCGTGCAGTCGAAGAAGGCGACAGCGCTGATGGAGAGCCTTTCGGCCGAACGGCCGGGGTACGTTTCGCAGGTCGCGCTGGTCGAGGTCGTGTGGGTGCTCGGTCGCTGCTACGGTGTCGAACGTGAGCAGATGAAGGACATTATCGATTCGATGATCGCGACCAAGGAATTGGTCGTTGAAGGTGCGGACACGGTGCGAAAAGCGCTTCGCGCTTTCATGTCATCTGCGAAGGCCGATTTCGCCGACTGCCTGATCGAGCGGTCGGGGCACGCCGCCGATTGCGAGTACACGGCAACTTTCGATGTCACGGCCTCGAAGGTCGCCGGGATGCGTTTGATCAAGTAATTTTGGCGTAAACCGACACGCGTGGCACCGGGTGCGAATGCGGCGTGGCGGCGAGCGCCGCCACGCCGTCGGTCAACGCCGGACGGCTTGACCGTTAGTTGCGATCAGTGCGCAGCAGCACGCTGGATCGAATCGACGAGTGCCGCGTTGTCGTAGCGGCGCCCGGCAATGCTCCACCCGCCGTCGACCGCATGAACGACATTCACCCACACCTGCGCGGCCGTCAGCCGCCCACCTGCCCAGCGCAGCACGATCGCGGTCGCCCGTTCGACGAATTCCCGCTGCCGCTCGGGCGCCGCGAGCGCCACGGCGGGCAACTTCAGCTCGACGAACGCGGCAGGCTCCGCGCGCCCATGCACGAAGGTCCGGTGTCGCGGCAGCACGTTGAGCGTGCCCACCACGTTCGGCGCCAGGAACGCATTCCCGGTCAGTCCCTCAACGTCCAGCAGCGCATCGGTCAACTCGGCAAACACCGCCCCCTCGTCGTCCGGCGTGAAAACCCCTTCGGATACTGTCAGCGTAATCGGCATCGCACTTTCTCCTGGTCAGGTCATCGGTCAGGTGACGTGATATAAATACCAGTCACTCTCTATACATTAGACACTGATCGCTCTCTATGCAAGATAAAGAGTGATCGCTCTGAAGCGAGCCTGTCATGCGTTATTCCGTCGAGCACAAGCACGAAACCCGTACGCGCATCCTCGAAGCCGCGAGCCGGTTGTTCCGCGAGGAGGGGTATGGCGGCTCCGGCATCGGTCCGCTGACGAAGGCGGCGGGCGTCACCAACGGCGCGTTCTACGGCCATTTCAAAACGAAGGGCGAAGCGTTCCGGCAGGTCGTCCTCGATGGCCTCGCCCAGCTCCGGCACGGCGTCGCGACGTTCAAGGCCGAGCATGGCGCGCGCTGGCGGCGCCCGTTCGTGTCGTTCTACCTCGGCCCGCGACGCACCTGCGAACTCGGCGAAAGCTGTGCGCTGCCGAGCCTGTCCCCGGAAGTGATGCGCGCCGACGACGAAACGCGCGACGCGTACGAGCAGGCACTGCGGCAGATCGTCGACGACGTGTCGGCCGGAATGGATAACCCGCCCGACGACGATCGGGCCATCGCGTTCCTCGCACTGCTGTCCGGCGGCGTCACGCTTGCGCGCGCGGTGCGTGATCCCGAGTTCGCGCAACGCATTGCCGATGCGGTCGGCCGCTACGCGGTGGTGATCGCCGAGCGCACGGACGTGAAGCCGGAGCAACAGGCCTGACCGCCCTGACTGACCGCCAATAAAAAACCCGATCCGCGTCGCCACGGATCGGGGTGCTTCGATCGACTACCCGGTAAGTCGGCCCGTCTCGGGCCGGTGCCTCACCGCGCCGCCACCTCCGCCTTGCCCGTCGCCGCATCGCCCACCGCCGTCGGAGCCGGCCCCCATCCGCCGCCCAGCGCGCGGATCAGGTTCACGGTCGACACGGCCTGCGCGCCGGTCAACTGGTTCGACTGCAGTTGCGACTGCAGCACCGAGCGCTCGCTGTCGATCACGTCGAGATACGCGACCTCGCCTTCCTGATACTGCGTGCGCGACAACGTCGCCGCGCGCCGCGACGCGTTGACGGCCGCATCCTGCGCGCGGATCTGGTCGTCGAGCAGGCGCAGGTCGGCGAGATTGTCCTCGACCTCGCGGAACGCGACGAGCACCTGCTGCCGGTAGTTCGCGACCTGCTCGTCGTACTGCGCGCGCGCCTGCTGCACGCCGGCCGCACGACGGCCGCCGTCGAACAGCGGCAACGTCAGCGCGGTGCCGGCGAACGGCCCGAGCAGGAACGTGCGGCTCGACCACAGGAACAGGTTGCCGAGCGTCGACGCCTCATACCCGAACGCGCCCGTGATATCGAGCTTCGGGAAGTACGCCGACTTCGCGAGGCCGATCCGCGCGTTCGCGGCCGCCATCGCGCGCTCTGCCGCCGACACGTCCGGACGGCGTTCGAGCAGCGCGGACGGCAGGCCCGGCGGCACCTTCACCGCGACCGGCACGATCGGCGTTTCCTTGAACGCGAAATCCGCGGGCGCCTTGCCGAGCAGGATCGCGAGCGCATGCTCGGACGCCGCGCGCCGCCGCGCGACGCCGACCGCATCGGCCTGCGCGGTCGCCAGCTCGTTCTTCGCGCGCGACACGTCGAGCTCGCTGATGTCGCCTTCGTTGAAGCGGCGCTGCACGAGCTTCAGTGCCTGCTCGCGCAGCTCCACCGTGCGGCGGTACAGGTCCTGGTCGGAATCGAGCTGACGCAGTTCGAAGTAGTTCTGCGCGACGTCCGCCTGCAGCGCGAGCTGCACCGAGCGGAACAGCGCTTCGCTCTGCGCCTGGTCGGCACGCGACGCCTCGACGTTGCGGCCGACGCGGCCGAACAGGTCGGCTTCATACGACACGGTGCCCTGCGCGCGCCACAGCGTCGCGTTGGTCGGCCCCGTGCCCTGCGGCTGGAACTGCGACGCCGACGACAGCCCTTCGCGCGTCGGCCCGAAGCCGGCACCGACCTGCGGGAACCACTGCGAGCGCGCCGAACGCGTCGCCGCGCGCGCTTCCTCGACCCGCGCGGCCGCGGCCTTCAGGTTCTGGTTCGCGGCGAGCGCCTGCGTCTCGAGCGAATCGAGCACCGGGTCGCCGAACACCTTCCACCATTCGCCGCGATGCGCGCCGTCCGCCGGCTCGGCCGTCTTCCACGTGCCGGCCTGCTCGCCGGCGGCGAGCGTCGGCGCTTCCTTGAACGCGGCGGGCGTCGGCGCGTCCGGGCGCTTGTAGTCGGGCCCCACCGCGCAAGCGGCGAGCAGCGTCGCGAGCAGGGTGCTCGCGGCCGCCACCTTCGCGAAGCGCATCAGGCCATTCGTGTTGTGCAAGTTATTCATCTTCCTGTCCTCAAGCATCCGAAGCCGGCACGTGCTGGGACGGCACACCGTAACCCGCCGAGTCCTTCCCGGCGACGTGGATCTTGCCGCCCGCGAGCGTGCGCAGCACGACGTAGAACACCGGCGTCAGCATCAGCCCGAACAGCGTCACGCCGAGCATCCCGAAGAACACGGCGACACCCATCGCATGGCGCATTTCCGAACCGGCACCCGTCGACGTGACGAGCGGCACCACACCCATGATGAAGGCGATCGACGTCATCAGGATCGGGCGCAGCCGCAGCCGGCTCGCCTCGATCGCGGCCTCGAGCGGCGTCCTGCCGTCGTGTTCGAGTTCACGCGCGAATTCGACGATCAGGATCGCGTTCTTCGCCGACAGCCCCACCAGCACCATCAAGCCGATCTGCGTGAAGATGTTGTTGTCGCCCTGCGTGAGCCACACGCCCGTCAGCGCCGACAGAATGCTCATCGGCACGATCAGGATCACCGCGAGCGGCAGCGTCAGGCTTTCATACAACGCCGCGAGCACGAGGAACACGAGCAGCACGCTGATCGGGAACACGTACATCGCCGAATCGCCGGCAAGAATCTGCTGGTACGTGAGGTCGGTCCATTCGAACCGCACGCCGCGCGGCAGCGTTTCATGCGCGATGCGCTCGATCGCGGCCTGCGCCTGGCCCGACGAGAAGCCCGGTGCCGGGCCGCCGTTGATGTCGGCCGCCGTGTAGCCGTTGTAGCGCACGACCATTTCCGGGCCGAACGTCGGCGTCACCGTGACGAGCGATGACAGCGGCACCATCTCGCCCTTGTCGTTGCGTGTCTTCAACTGCAGGATGTCGTCCGCGCGCTGACGGAACGGTGCATCGGCCTGCACGCGCACCTGGTACACACGACCGAAGCGGTTGAAGTCGTTCACGTACAGCGAGCCGAGATATACCTGCATCGTGTTGAACACGTCGGTCACCGGCACGCCCAACTGCTTCGCCTTCACACGATCCAGATCGACGTTGAGCTGCGGCACGTTGATCTGGTAGCTCGTGAACAACGGGCCGAGTTCAGGCGCTTGCTGCGCGCGCTTGATGAAGTCGTTGGTCGCATCCGCGAGCCGCGCATAGCCGACCGCGCCGCGATCCTCCACCTGCATCTTGAACCCGCCCAGCGTACCGAGGCCGAGCACCGGCGGCGGCGGGAACACCGCGACGAACGAGTCCTTCATCGCGCCGTACTTCTGGTTCAGCGCCCCCGCGATCGCGCCGGCCGACAGCGCCTTGCCGTGCCGTTCCGAGAACGGCTTCAGCGTGACGAACACGATGCCCGCGCTCGAGCTGTTCGTGAAGCCGTTCACCGACAGCCCCGGGAACGCGACCGCGCTCTCGACGCCCGGCTGCTTCAACGCGATCGACCCCATGTCGCGGATCACCTTCTCGGTGCGGTCGAGCGACGCGCCGTTCGGCAGCTGCGCGAACGCGATCAGGTATTCCTTGTCCTGCGCGGGCACGAAGCCGCCCGGCACGACCTTCGACACGAGCACGGTCGCGCCCACCAGCACGAGGTACACGCCGAGCATCAGCGTCTTGCGCGACAGCACGCCGCGCACGCCGCGGCCGTAGTTCTCCGCGCCGCGATGGAACACCTTGTTGAAGCCGCGGAAGAAGCCGCCGAGCACGCGGTTCATCACGCGCGTGAGCCAGTCTTCCTTGTCACCGTGACCCTTCAGCAGGATCGCGGACAGCGCCGGCGACAACGTCAGCGAGTTGAACGCCGAGATCACCGTCGAGATCGCGATGGTCATCGCGAACTGCTTGTAGAACTGGCCGGTCAGGCCCGACATGAACGCGAGCGGCACGAACACGGCGACGAGCGTCAGCGCGATCGCGATGATCGGCCCGCTCACTTCCTGCATCGCCTTGTAGGTCGCCGCCCGTGCGTTCATCCCGCTCTCGATGTTCCGCTCGACGTTCTCGACCACCACGATCGCATCGTCGACCACGATCCCGATCGCGAGCACCATCCCGAACAGTGACAACGCGTTGATCGAATACCCGAACGCGAGCAGCAGCGAGAACGTACCGATGATCGACACCGGCACCGCGATCAGCGGAATCAGCGACGCGCGCCAGGTCTGCAGGAACACGATCACGACGATCACGACCAGCGCGATCGCTTCGAGCAGCGTATGCACGACGGCCTTGATCGACGAACGCACGAACTGCGTCGGGTCATAGACGATCTTGTAGTCGACGCCCGCCGGCATGTCCTGCTTCAGCTCGGCCATCGTCTTGCGCACTTCGTCCGAGATCTGCAGCGAGTTCGCGCCCGGCGACTGGTTGATCGCCATCGCGACGGCCGGCTTGTTGTCGAGCAGCGAGCGCAGCCCGTATTCGGATGCGTCGAGCTGGATCCGCGCGATGTCACGCAGGTGCGTGACGCCGCCGTCCGGCGTCGTCTTCACGACGATGTCGCCGAACTCGTCTTCCGTCTGCAGGCGGCCGCGCGCGTTCACCGACAACTGCAGCGGCGTGCCCGGCAGCGACGGCGACGCGCCGATCACGCCGGCCGCGACCTGCACGTTCTGCTCGCGGATCGCCTGCACGACGTCCTCGGCCGACAGCCCGCGCTGCGCGACCTTCTGCGGATCGAGCCATACGCGCATCGCGTAGTCGCCCGAACCCCACAGCTGCACCTGGCCGACGCCCTGGATCCGCGACAGGCGATCCTTCACGTTGATCAGCGCGTAGTTGCGCAGGTAGGTCATGTCGTAGCGGTTGTCCGGCGAGATCAGGTGAACCACCATCGTCAGCGTCGGCGAGCTCTTCACCGTCGTGATGCCGAGCCGCTGCACGTCTTCCGGCAGGCGCGGCAGCGCCTGGTTCACGCGGTTCTGCACGAGCTGCGTGGCCTTGTCCGGATCGGTGCCGAGCTTGAACGTGACGGTGATCGTCATGTTGCCGTCGCTGTTCGCCTGCGACTGCATGTAGAGCATGTCCTCGACGCCGTTGATCTGCTCTTCGAGCGGCGACGCGACCGTCTCGGCGATCACTTTCGGGTTCGCGCCCGGGTACTGCGCCTTGACGATCACGGAAGGCGGCACGACTTCCGGATACTCGGAGATCGGCAGCAGGAACATCGCGATCACCCCGCCGAGCAGGATGATCACCGATAGGACTCCTGCGAAGATCGGCCGGTCGATAAAGAATTTTGAAATGTTCATGTGTGGCTCTGTCTGGTTGAACGCGGATACGAAGCGGCGGGCCGCTTACGAATCCGCCTTCGCCGGGGCGGCCGGCTTCGCGTTGCCCGCCAAAGGCGCGGACGGCGCGTCACCGCCCGTCATCGGGACCATGTGCGGCTTCACCTGCTCGCCGGGGCGCACGCGCTGCGTGCCGTTCACGACCACGCGATCGCCGGCGGAGAGCCCGCTCACGATCACGCGCCGGTTGCCGTGCTGCATCCCCTGCTGCACTTCGCGGTACGACACGCGGCCTTGCTGGTCGACGACGAACACGAACTTCTTGTCCTGGTCGGTGTTGATCGCCGCGTCGTCGACGAGCAGTGCCTCGTGCGGCGCGCTGCCGCCCACCTTCACGCGTGCATAGAGGCCCGGGACGAGCGCACCGTCGGCGTTGTCGAAGCGCGCACGCACGCGGATCGTGCCGGACGACGTGTCGAGCCGGTTGTCGACCGAGTCGATCTCGCCGCTGCGCGAGTAGCCGGTTTCGTTCGCGAGGCCGAGCTCGACCGGCACCTTGCGGCCGCTGCGCGCGCCGTTGATGTATTGCAGGTAGGTCTGCTCGTCCGCGTCGAACGACGCGTAGATCGGCGACACCGACACCAGCGTCGTCAGCGGCGCGGCCGCTGCGCCGGCCGACACGACGTTGCCGAGCGTGATTTCCGCACGCGACACGCGGCCCGACACCGGCGCCGTGATCCGCGTATAGCCGAGGTTGATGCGCGCCGTTTCCAGCGCGGCTTCCGCGGCCTTCAGGTTCGCCGTCGCCTCGCGGGCCGCATTCTGCTTCTCGTCGTAGTCGCGCTTCGCGATCGCGTTGTCACCGATCAGCCGTTGCGCGCGCTGCCAGTCGGTCTGCGCGTAGCCGTTGCGCGCCTGCGCGGCCGCGAGCTGCGCGGCCGCGCGATCGGTTTCGGCCTGGTACGGACGCGGGTCGATCACGAACAGCACGTCGCCCTTCTTCACGAGCGCGCCGTCCTTGAAGTTCACCGCGACGATCGTGCCCGACACCTGCGGGCGCACGTCGACTTTCTCGACCGCTTCGAGGCGGCCCGAATAACTCTGCCAGTCGGTCACGGTCTGCGGCACGACGGTCGCGACGTCGACTTCGGGCAGCGGTGCTGCCGCTTTCTCCGGTGCGTTTGCGTTCACGCGCATCGCGCCGAACGTTCCGAGGCCGACGACGGCGAGCGTCACGATCGCCGCTGTCGCGATTCGGGAACGGGAGGTGCGTAGGATGGCCATGTGGATCTCCAGTAAACGTGGATTGGTTTTGGTTATTCGGAACGGTTCGGCTGGCGCGCCTGGAAGCGGCACTGGAAGAAGTGCACGGCTTCCTCGAAGGCGGCTTCGTGCGTCGCGAGCGCGGCGTGCGTGATGTCCGGATAGCGGATCACCTGCGTGAGCACGCCCGACGAGATCAGGCAGCCCGCATATTTCTCCGCCTCGACGTGCAGCACGTCGTTCTGCGCGGTGACGACGAGTGTCGGCGGCAACCCCGCGAGGCGCACCGATTCGAGCGGCGCCGCGTACGGGTGCATGCGTTGCGCGGCCTGCGGCAGATACGCGCGATAACAGGCCGCGCATTCGCGCGGGGTGATGTCGGAGGAAAGGCGATCGGCGTCGCCGATGCGCGTCATGCTGGGGTCGAGCATCGGCCCGAACAGCGCCTGCGCGACGATCTGCACCTCGCCGCGATCGCGCGCGATGAACGCGAGGCAGTTCGCGAGCTGGCCGCCCGCGTCGTGGCCCGCGACACCGATCTTCTTCGGGTTGCCGCCGAACGCGCGGGCGCGCGTCGCGGCCCACACGGCGGCGCGATACGCATCCTCCGGCGCGGCCGGAAAAGGAAAGGCCGGCGCGAGCGAATAATCGACCGACACTACGAGCGCTGGTAAGCGTTCTGCTAAAAAACGCGCGGCGAAATCGGCGTCTTCGAGCGAACCGCGCACGAAGCCACCGCCGTGGAAATAAAGCACTACTGGCAACCCGGTCTTGTCCGGGCGGCGGTAGAGGCGCAGCACGATGTCCTGCGCGTAGCCGGGAATTTCGACTTCGGCGACCGTCAGCGCCGCGCCTGCCGTGGCTTGCACGGGCAACGCGGCCTTCAGGAATTTGCTGAATTCAGAAGCGTCCATGACGATGCAGCATCCATTTCGAGATGGAACGAATTCTGGGTCCGGCAGACATTGGGATAAATGCCTATAATCCGGCAACACAATTCAACGCCCCCGAACAATCCGAGGCTGCGTTTACCCACGAGGTAGCGCAGCCTTCTTGTTCCGGAGGCTCATTAGATTGCGGAGGTTGTGATGGACCGGCTTCAGGCCATGCAGGTGTTTACTCGCGTCGTCGATACAAGCAGCTTCACCAAGGCAGCAGAAACGCTCAGCTTGCCGCGAGCGTCCGTCACGACGATCATCCAGAATCTCGAAGCATTCCTCGGTGTGCGGCTGATGCACCGGACCACGCGCCGGCTGTCGCTCACGCCGGACGGCGCCGCGTACTACGAACGATGCGTGCGGATCCTCGCGGACGTCGAGGAAACCGAGGCGAGCTTCCAGGCGAACAACCGGAAGCCGCACGGAAAGTTGCGTATCGACATGCCGGGTTCGATCGGGCGGCTGCTCGTGATTCCGTCGCTGTGCGAATTCCATACGCGCTATCCGGACATCGACCTGCAGCTCGGCCTGTCCGACCGGCCGGTCGACCTGCTGCAGGAAGGGGTCGATTGCGTGATCCGCGTCGGTGCGCTGCAGGACTCGTCGCTCGTCGCACGCCGGGTCGGGCTGTTCGAATGCGTGACGGTCGCGTCGCCCGACTACCTCGAGCGCCACGGCGAGCCGCAGACGATCGACGACCTGACCCAGCACAAGGCCGTCAACTACTTCTCGAGCCGCACCGGCCGCACGATCGACTGGACGTTCCTGACCGACGGCAAGGAAGTCGAGATGAAGATGGAAGGCATCGTGTCGGTCAACGACGCGGATGCATACGTGACCTGCGGGATCGAAGGCTTCGGGCTGATCCAGCCGCCGCTCTTCATGGTGCTGCCGCATCTGCGCGAAGGCCGGCTCAAGGAAGTGCTGCCGGGCGTCAAGCCGCTGCCGATGCCGATCTCGGTCGTGTATCCGCACAGCCGCCATCTGTCGCCGAAGGTGCGCGTGTTCGTCGACTGGATCGCCGAGGTGTTCGACCGCTGCCCGCTGCTGAGCGGCAAGGGCAGCCTCGACGCGACGTGCAGCAAGCGCACGTTCGAGGAAGCCGAACGCGCGCCGGCGCTCGACACGCCGGTCATCAACGAGTGGGTTGCGTAAGCGCCTGAACTGAGCAACTGAACCGCACACGCGGGCTGCCAGGCCCGCGTGTCGCCCCGCCTCCGCGCCCCATTTCCCGCCCGGCGCAGCCGATCCTTCCCGAATCCGCAGCAAACCTTTGTGCCACGCGACGCAATCGTCCGCCTGCGTCGTCGCGCGCCGTCGTCGCGCCCGTGCGAGGCCCGCTGCAAGCGGGTTCGAGCGATTTCCGCATAACCCTGCCGGGTGTACGGATGGCGATTGTTCCACTGACACGACAATTCAATTCGCATCTGCCGCATTTATCGCGACGGAACAGATACCTAGAGTAAACCCTGTCGCGCACCTCGTTGCGCATCGAACAGATCCCGCTCGATGGGACCGGAGTAAGCGCTCTAGCTCTAGCGCCAGCTCCGACATGCCAAGCATGGGATCTGAGTAAGCGCTGAAGCGCTAACTCATATCGACACAGGAGTTACGCCATGAACCGCCGCCATCTTCTCTCCGCCCTCGCCCTCACGCTCGCCGTGTCCGCCCCGGCCTTCGCCGATTCCGGCACCCCGCACGCCGGCGACTACGGCAACACGTCGTGGTACTCGCAACACAACGGCCCGCGTACGCGCGCCGAAGTGAATGCGGAAGTCGCGCAGGCACGCAAGGACGGCACGCTCGCGTACCTGCGTAAGGCCAATTCGTATCCGCAAGGGCTCGAACTGGCGCAAGGCCCGTATCGCTCGATGCCGGAAAGCAACCAGCTCGCCGGCGGGGGCCGGTAAACGCGCAACGCCGCGCAACGGGTTGCCCCGCGCGCGGCGTTTCGAACCCGCCATCGACGACTCGCCGAGTCAGTCAGCTAGATAGTTAGTTGCAGGAGAACATGATGAACGATCAACTCCCTTCGCCGCTCGATCACTGGGACGACACCACGCCGGTGTGGACGCCGTTCCGTTCGGCCCCGCACGCGCACTGATCGCGGCTGAGTCGTCGTCCGGTACTTACCGGCGCGGCACCCCGTCACGCCATTCGCCCCAGTGCGTCACGATGTCCTGCACGAGCGGATTGCCCGCGCGATACAGGTTTTCGGTCGCCGGGGCGAAGCCGCCCTGGTCCGCGTAGTTCAGCAGGTTGTCGGCACTCGTCTGCCCCGCATACGGCCGATCGAAATCGGACCCGGTGCGCAGCACCGCGACGCGCGACAGGTCGACCCGCTTCACGCTCGCCGCGCGCTTGAGCGCTTCATACGTCGCGTTGTCTTCCTGCGCGGTCATGCAGTACGTGCCCTTGCCGTCGGTCAGGATCTTCGTCCACTGGCGCGCGCGCTCGCCGATCAGCGTGCCCGAGAACCACGTGTTGCCCGATGACGTGTCGCACTGGATCACCGTCGGCGGCCGGTTCGCCGGCGCGTAGTTGAACTTCGCGCGCGCGGCCTGCGCCTGCGCGCTGTCGGCGAGCACGACGTTGCGCGACAGCGCGACCGCGGCGTCGGTCAGCTGCGGGTTGAGCTGGAACACCTCGGTGCGATAGTCGAGCGGCGGCTTGTCGTTCGGGCTCTTCGTGTTGATGCCGAGGAAGCCGGTATTCCAGCCGGCCGGAATCTCGCGTGCATCGAGCTCCCACTGCAGGCTGAAATCGACGAGGTATTTCGACCACGCGGCCGAACCGACCGTGCCTTGCGCGGGGTCGACGCCCGCGATGCCGGAGATCAGGAAGTACGTGCGGCGCAGGTCGAAGCGCTGCGAGAACGTGAGCGCCATGATCGTCGCCGACGCGTTCGCATAGCCCATGCCGGTCGTGACCACGCACACGTCCTGCTTGTTGCAATGCACGTTCGGATAGTCGGGCGACAGGCCGGGCACGGCGATGTCGCGCCACGGGCCGATCCGGTCGAGCCAGGCCTGGCCCTCCGGACCGAACATCGTGATGATCATGACCTTGACCGGGCGGCCCTGTGCACCGGTCTCGGCGAATGCATTGTTGCCCGCGTTGTTGCCCTGGTTGTCCTGCGCGATCGACGGCGCGGTCGCACAGGCTGCGAGCGAGAATGCAGCGGCGGAAAGAATGGAGCGAGTCAGCATCGGCGTTCCTTGTTTCGATGATGTTGGGTGAGAACGGCTCTCGTAGACTGCGCGTCGGAGTATAGAACGCGCGTGCCCGATGCGGAACCCGACTACGAAACGGCGACGGTGCGTCGGTGCGGGTCGGGTACGCGCGGGAATGACGAGGAAAATCGTCTCCGCGCGTCGACACACCATCAGGAATACTATCCGGTTGCTCGACACCGGCACGTCAATCGCACGTGCACGCGTGTCACCCGGCGGCCGCTACAACCGTGCCAGCCCGGCTACCCCGTAACCCAGCACGACAAGCGCCGCGACCACATGGCTCGCCGCGAGCAGCGCCGGCGACTTCACGATCCGGCCGATCACGCTGCCGCCGAATGCGAACACGAGCTGCCCCGCGAGGCTGCCGGCAAACACGCACGCGGCACCGAGCAGCCAGTGTCGATGCGCACCGGCGGCAGCCGTTGCATAGCCGTAGAACAACAGGATCGTGAGCGGGTTCGCCAGCGTGACGAAGAACATCGATGAAAACGGGCGGCTGCCTGGCGGCCGTGCATCACCATCGAGCGTGCGGCGGCGATCCCGCAGCGCCTGCCACAGCATCCGCGCGCCCATTGCGAGCAGCACGAGCGCGCCGACCAGGCGAAACAGCAACAGATGGGCCGCGAGCGTGCTCGCGAGCATCGCACCGAGCGTGAATGCGACGACCGCATAGCAGCCGTCGGCCGTCGCGACACCCACCGCCGCGCGCACGCCGCTTGCGGTGCCGGCGCGCATCCCGTAGTTCGCGATCATCAGCGCGACGGGCCCGACCGACAACGCGATCATCAGCCCGAACAGGAAGTCGTTCATCAGTCGTCGATGCGTTCTATGGAAGGCATCGATTCTAGCGACCGCAAAAAAAAATCCTGCGTGGCGCGTGAGCGTCACGCGACGTCGACGCGTGCGGGCCCGTCCACCATCTCGCCGATCACGCCCGCGCGGTCGAAGCCGTCGGCACGGAAGCACGCGAGCACGTCGTCGACGGCCTCCGGCGCGCACGCGACCAGCAGGCCGCCCGACGTCTGCGGATCGGTCAGCAGCGCCTGCGCGACGGGCGGCAGCGTGGCGGCCAGCTGCACGTCCGCGCCGTACGCGGCCCAGTTGCGGCCCGACGCGCCGGTGAACACGCCATCGGCGACGAACGCCTCGACGCTCGCGAGCCACGGCAGCGACGCATAGTGCACGCGCGCGGTGAGGTGTGCGCCGCGCGCCAGCTCGAGCGTATGGCCGAGCAGCCCGAAGCCTGTCACGTCGGTCAGCGCATGCACGCCCGGCAGCGCGGCGAGTTCGGCGCCCGGCCGGTTCAGCTTGGTGGTCGTCGCGACCATCTGCGCATAGCCATCGGCATCGAGCTGGTTCTTCTTCAGCGCGGCGGACAGCACGCCGACGCCGAGCGGCTTGCCGAGCACGAGCACGTCGCCCGCGCGCGCGGCCGCATTGCGCTTCACACGCGACGGATGCACGACGCCAATTGCCGCAAGCCCGTAGATCGGCTCGACCGAATCGATCGAATGGCCGCCCGCGACCGGGATGCCGGCGTCCGCGCACACCGATTCGCCGCCGCGCAGCACGGCCGCGATCGTTTCGTGCGGCAGCACGTTGATCGGCATGCCGACCAGCGCGAGCGCGAGGATCGGCTTGCCGCCCATCGCATAGACGTCGGACAGCGCGTTGGTCGCGGCGATGCGGCCGAAGTCGAACGGATCGTCGACGATCGGCATGAAGAAGTCGGTGGTCGCGACGATCGCCTGCTCGTCGTTGAGGCGGTAGACGGCCGCGTCGTCGGAGGTCTCGGTGCCGACCAGCAGATCCGGGAACAGCGCCGGCGGCGTCGCGCGCTTCAGCAGCTCGGACAGCACGCCCGGCGCGATCTTGCAGCCGCAGCCGCCGCCATGTGACAGGCTCGTGAGGCGCGGAACGGCAGGCTGGGCTTGGGTGGCTTCGGTCATGGTCGGCATCCGGTGAATAACAACACGCCATTATCGACAATTCCATGCGAGTGCGCCCGATACCCACATAATGACGGCGCCGCCTCCGCTCCCGCCCCTGTCCGCCCCTTCGTCCATGGACCACCTCTTCATCGGCCTCGTGCTGTGCTCCGCGTTGCTGCACGCGATCTGGAATGCCTTCCTCCATGTCAGCGAAGACCGGCTCGTCCAGCTCGGCACGATGTCGCTGCCGTATTTGGTGTTCGGCGCGGCCGGCGCCGCGCTGCTGCCCGCGCCGGCGCCCGCCGCGTGGCCGTATATCGCCGGGTCGGCCGTGCTCGAGGTCGCGTACTGCTTCACGCTGGCGCGCGCGTATCGCAGCGGCGAATTCGGGCAGATCTACCCGATCGCACGCGGGATTTCTCCGCTGCTCGTGTCGATACTCGCGCTCGCGATCCTGCATGAGCGGCCGACGCCGCTCGGCTTCGCGGGCATCGCACTCGTGTCGTTCGGCATCATGTCGCTCGCACTGCGGCGCGGCTTCCGGTTCTCCGGCGAGGGCGTGCCGTTTGCGCTGCTCACGGGCGTGTTCATCGCCGCGTATTCGATCTGCGACGGCATCGGCTCGCGCGTATCCGGCAGCGCGCTCGGCTACATCGCGTGGGTGTACGTGCTGTGGAGCGTGCCTCAATTCGTGCTGGTGTGCGCGGTGCGTGGCGGCCCGCGCGCGGTGCTCGGCTCGCGCACCGCGCTCACGCAGGGCGCGATCGCCGGCACGATCTCGCTCGCGGCGTACGGGATCGTGATCCTCGCGTATCGGTACTTGCCGGTCGGCACGGTGTCGGCGCTGCGCGAAACGAGCTCGATCTTCGCGGTCGCGATCGGCTGGCTCGTGATGCGCGAGCGGCCCGGCGCGCAGCGGCTCGCCGCGTGTGCGCTGGTGGTGGCGGGCGCGGCGCTGATCCGGCTGTAAGCAGAACGAGCGCGCGCCCGCGCGCCTGCCGCCGCGTTAGAACTTGTGGCGGATGCCCGTCACCGCGACGATCTGCGTGCGCGTGCTCGACGGATTCGAGATGCCTTCGATCGCGGCCACCGTGTTCGACGACGCACGCTGGTAGAACGCGTTCACGTAGATATCGGTGCGCTTCGACAGGAAATACTGCGCACCGACGCTCGTCTGCAGGTAGTGCGAACTCGGCTTCGGCCCTTGCGGCGCGAGCACCTGCGTATAGGTTTCGCCGAGCGCGAACTGCAGCGCGGGCGTCATCAGGTAGCGCACGCTGCCCTCGTAGTTGTTGAAGCGCATCGCGCCGCCCGTCTGCAGGTTGAACAGCGAACTCGTGTACAGCAGCCCGAACGTCGCGGCGCCCCACGCATACGCGCCGCCCGCGCCCCAGATCTGCTGGCGCGTCACGCCCTTGATGAACGTGTAGTAGTTGTCGGATGCCGCCGCGCCGGTGGTGTCGAGCGCCGGATGATCGACGCGCACATAGGCCGCGCCGAGTTGCAGCGGCCCGTTCTCGTAGCTCGTGCCGATGCTCCACACGCGGTTTTGCGCGAACGACGTCGAATTCGAGAAGCCGTACAGGCCGACCGCGCGCAAGCCGTACCAGGTGGGCGTCTGGTACTGCACCGAATTGTTGGTGCGGAACGTGTTGTTCAGGTCGTCGGTGTCGAACGGGTGCAGCGCGTACTGCGTGAGCGCGGTGGTCGCGCCGATCTGCAGCGGCTCCAGCACTTCCTGCGCCGCGTTGTACTGGCGACCCATCGTCAGCGTGCCCCAGCGGTCGTTTTCCAGCCCGACGTACGCGCGGCGCCCGAACAGCCGGCCGCCCTGGCTCGCGGCGCCGCTCTCGATGTTGAAGCCGTTCTCGAGCCGGAACACCGCGCGCGTGCCGCCGCCGAGGTCTTCCTTGCCGAGCAGCCCGAAGCGCGTGCCCTGCTCGTTGCCGCCGGTCGCCTGCCACGCGGCATGCCCGTTCTGGTTGTTCGTGTACGTGATCCCCGAATCGACCACGCCGTACAGCGTCACGCTCGACTGCGCATGCGCGTGCATCGCACCCGCCGCCGTTGCGAGTCCCGCCAGCGCGACCGCCATTCCTTTCCGCTTCATCTCCAACCCCTTTTATCGACCGAATATGGGGAGCGATTTATTTCGCTCGACACGTGTTTTATTGAATAAAACATCGTCTTATTCATTGTCGAATTCGGCGATTTGAAGCGTCAAGCGATGACAAAAATCGTACATGGGAGTGGAATACCCCTGAATCTCCAGGCGTTTCAAGGAATGAAACACACCCAATAACCACGGGCATTACAGCCCGATCTCGACACGCAATCCCGATATCGCAAAAAGCCCTTGACCGCGATTTTCAGTCGTTGTGAAATATTGATACGATGTTTTGATGATTAAAACAAACGCACGAGACGCTTCGAGAAACTAGGTAAAGAACCTGATCCCCATGCTGACGTTTAATTGCAACAACGCGACCGCCGGCGCATCGCCTGCGTACTTCGTCGCGACGCCGACGGTGCCGGCCCTGCCGATCGTCGTCGACTCGCCGCACAGCGGCATCGCGTATCCGCCGGACTTCGCCACCGTTGCACCCGATGACGCGATCCGCACGACGTGGGACGCGTACGTCGACGAACTGTGGGCCGGCACGCCCGCGCGCGGCGGCACGCTGCTCGGCGCGAGGTTTCCGCGCGCATACATCGATCCGAACCGCGCGGAAACGGACATCGACGCAACGCTGCTCGCCGAGCCGTGGCCCGAGCCGCTTGCGCCGCAGCCGTACACGCAGCGCGGGATGGGGCTGATCCGTCGCGACGCGCTGCCCGGCGTGCCGCTATACGACCGCAAGCTGTCGCTCGAAGCAGTACGCCACCGGATCGACGCGTACTACCTGCCGTACCGCCGCGCGCTCGCCGGCATCGCCGAGCCGCTGCACGCCGCGCACGGCGCGCTGTGGCATATCGACTGCCATTCGATGAAGTCGCGCGGCAACGCGATGAACGTCGACGCGGGCGCATGGCGGCCGGACGTCGTCGTCAGCGACCGGCGCGGCACGACCGCGGACCCGGCCTTCACCGCGTGGACCGCGCAGTGGTTCGCCGACGCCGGCTATCGCGTGCAGGTCAACGACCCGTACCAGGGCGGCGACCTGCTGACCGCGCTCGCGGATCCCGCGCGGCAGCGCCACAGCATCCAGATCGAGTTCAATCGCGCGCTGTATATGGACGAGGCCGCATTCGCGAAACACGTGGGCTTCGCCACGCTGAAGCGCTCGGTCGACGCGTACCTCGACGCACTCGCCGATTACGTCCGCGTGCGCATCGCGCCGCAGGGAGACCCCGCATGACGACCTATATCGTCGACGCCGTCGACAGCGCGCTGAAGCTGCTGACCTACGTGGCCGAGCATCCGAACCTCGGCGTGACCGAGCTCGCGTCGCAGCTCGGCATCAACAAGTCGCGCACGTACCGGATGCTATGCACGCTCGAACTGCACCGCTTCGTCGTGCAGGACCCGCGCACGTCCACCTATGCGCTCGGCCCGCAGGCGTTCGTGATCGGCGTGGCCGCGTCGCAGCAGAACGCGCTCGTGCGCGCCGCGCACCGTCACATGCTCGCGCTCAACCAGGCGATCAACGAGACCATCGTGCTGCGCGTGCGCGAAGGGCTCGAATCGGTGTGCGTCGCGCGCTGCGAAACGACGCATGCGGTGCGCACCGTCGGCGCGGTCGGCAATCGCCGGCCAATCAATTTCGGCGCATCGGGCAAGGTGCTGCTCGCATTCGCGCCCGATCCGGTGCGCGACGACTATCTCGCGCAACTGCGCCGAAACGGGCACGCCGACGATCCGGCGAAGCTCGCCGGCGAACTCGACGCGGTCGCGCGCAAAGGCTACGCGGTGAGCAGCGGCGAGGTGACGCCCGGCGCGGTCGGGATTGCGGTGCCGGTGCGCGACCTGACGGGGGCGACAGTCGCGTCGGTCAGCGTGACGGGGCCCGAGGTGCGCGTGAGCCACGCCGACATTCCCGACTATCTCGAACGACTGCAGGCGTGCAGCCTCGCGATTTCCGCCGAACTCGGCTACGTCCCGGCGCGTGCCGCGCTGCAACCGGCCTGACGGCCCGCTTCCTTCTCCGACGAGGATCCGATGTCCGCCTCTTCCCCGAACCCTGCCGGCGCACGCGCCGCCGACGCCACCACGCTCGCAGCACCGGCTGACGCAGCGACCCACGACGCGCCCGGCAATGCGCCCGGCAATGCGCCCGGCGACGCATCGGCCCACGCCGGCCGCGCGCCGCATCCGCACGGCAAGATGCTGCATCCGGTCGTGATGATGCTGTGGGTGCTGGCGGTCGCGATCGCACTCACGTGGTTCGTCGATTCCGGCCGCTTCGAGCGCAACGGCCGGCTCGTCGTGCCGGGCACCTATCACGTGGTGCCGAAGACCACATCGCTCACGACGCTCGTTGCACCGGCAGTCAGCCACAGCACGCCCACGCATGCGATGCCCGCGAGCGTCGTGTCGGCGTTCGTCGCGATACCGGAAGGATTGCTGAAGAACGCGCCGCTGATCGTGATGGTGATGTTCGTCGGCGGGATGTTCGGCGTGATGCGCCGCACCGGCGTGGTCGACGCGGGCATCGACCGTCTGCTGCAGCTCACCGGCAACAATGCGTACCTGCTGACACCGATGCTGATGATCCTGATCGGGCTCGGCAGCACGCTGCTCGGCTTCATCTCCGAGTACCTCGTGATCATTCCGATGGTGGTCGTGATCGCGCGGCGCCTGGGGCTCTCCGACCTGTTCGCGGTCGCTCTGGTCGCGCTCGCCGCGAAGATCGGCTATATCGCGTCGGTCACGAACCCGCTCGCGCTGGCCGTCGCGCAGCCGCTCGTCGGCGTGCCGCTGTTCAGCGGCGTCGCGCTGCGCGCGGCCGTGTTCGTCGTCTTCCTGACGATCGGCATCCTGTACCTGCTGCGCTACGTGCGCAGCACCGGCTATCGCGCCGGGCAGACCGCCGCCGGCCACGCCGCGCACGCAACCGCGAAGCTGTCGCTGCGCCACAAGGCGACACTGGCCGTGTTCGCCGCGGCGGTCGCGATGCTGATCTACGGCACGCGCGAACTGAAGTGGGGCAACGTCGAACTGGCGGCGTTCTATACGTTCGTGAGCATCGTGACGGCCGTGATCGGCGGGCTCGATTCGCGCAGCGCGGCGGACGCGTTCGTCGACGGGATGAAGAACATGATCCTCGCGGCGCTGTTGATGGGGCTCGCCGCGTCCGTCGAACTGCTGCTGCAGAACAGCCTCGTGCTCGACACGCTGATCCACTTCTTCACGCGGCTCGCGGACGGGCAATCGCCGGTGTGGGTCGCGAACGGGCTGATGGGCGTGCAGATGGTGCTCGACGTATTCATTCCGTCGGTGTCGGGCAAGGCCGCGGTCAGCATGCCGATCATCGGGCCGATCGCGCAGCTGTCGGGCGTGAGCGGCCAGACGTCGGTGCTCGCGTTCGTGCTCGGCGGCGGGCTGACGAACCTCGTCACGCCGACGTCCGGGATGCTGCTCGCGTATCTGGCCACCGCACGCGTCGATTTCGGCGCGTGGATCCGCTTCGTGCTGCCGCTGTTCCTGACGCTGCTCGCGCTATCGTGCGTCGTGCTGACGTTCGCGGTGTGGATCGGGTATTGAGGTTCACGGCAGGGTCTGCACAACGCGCGTGCTCTTCGCGGTGCGGAAAGCACGCCGCCCTCCGGTATCGATGGCCGCAGCGGGCATCGCAACGCGATACCGCCACCGAATACGCCGCTCAAGCCACCTCGACCACCCGACCAAACGCCCGCTCGTCGATCGCCTCGGCAAGCGTCGCGAACGCGGTCGCGATCTCGTCCTCCGCCACGCATGCATAGCCGAGCAGCAACCCCGACGCCGCACGGTCGCGATCCGCGTAATACCCCGACAACGGCCGCACGACGATATTGCGTTCGAGCGCGGCCTGCGCGACCGCGCGATCGTCGACGCCTTCCGGCAACTGCGTGACCAGATGCAGCCCCGCATCGCTGCCGAGCGCGTGCAGCGTGTCGCCGTAGCGCTGCGCGACCGCGTCGAGCAGCACCTCGCGGCGCTGCCCATATAACGTGCGCATCTTGCGGATATGCGACACGAAGTGCCCTTCCGCGATGAACTCGGCCAGCACCGCCTGCTGCAGCAACTGCCCTTCGCGATACAGCTCGGCGCTGGCGGTCGCGAAACTTTCCGCGAGCGGCTCCGGTGCAACCAGATAACCGACCCGCAGCCCCGGGAACAGCGTCTTGCCGAAACTGCCGACATAGATCACCTGCCCGGCCGTATCGAGACCCTGCAGCGACGCGAGCGGCCGGCTGCCGTAGCGGAATTCGCTGTCGTAGTCGTCCTCGATGATCCAGCAGCCGTGCTGGCGCGCGTATTCGAGCAGCATCCGCCGCCGCGCGAGGCTCATCACCATCCCGAGCGGATACTGGTGCGACGGCGTGACCAGCATCAGCTTCGGCGGCTCGGCGAGATCGGCGGCCGATGGCGCGATCCCTTCGTCGTCGACCGGGATCGGCCGCGTCGTCAGCCCCGACACGTTCAGCACGCTGCGCACGCCCCAGTAGCACGGATCCTCGGTCCAGATTGCATCGCCCGGGTCGGTCAGCAGCCGCACCGCGAGGTCGATCGACTGGTGGATGCCGGTCGTGATCACGATCTGCTCCGGCGTGCAGCGCACCGAGCGCGACGTGCGCAGGTAGTCAGCCAGCGCCTCGCGCAGCAGCGCGAGCCCGCCGCCCGGCGCGTAGGTCAGCAGGTCGGGGCGCAGGCGCCGCCAGTACTTGTTGTGCAGCCGCGTCCACACCCGCGCCGGAAATCGCGACACATCGGGCACGCCCGGCATGAACGCGCCGCCCTGCCGCTTCGACACGCCGGCGCCTTCCACGAGCCGCGTGCCGCGCGCGGACAGCCGCCGCGCGGACGGCTGCACGAGCGCCGCGTGGGTGGTAGCCGCGTCGGTCGGCGCGCCGACGATCTCGTCCGGTGCGCTGTCGGCGACGAACGTGCCGCGGCCAGTCGCCGAGTTCACATAGCCTTCGAGCGCAAGCTGCTCGTAAACCTGCGTGACCGTGTTGCGCGCGATCCCGAGCTCGGCGGCCAGGAGCCGCGACGACGGCACACGCGTGCCGGCCGGCAGTTCGCGCGACAGGATCGCCTGTTGCAGCAGCCGGTGAAGCTGCCGGTAGATCGGCTGTTCGCCGCCGCGCACGAGGCGCTGCGCCAGCCAGTCCGACAACACGCTCGCGCGCATGATTGGCTCCTGAATATTTATTGAAATGGCTCTGATTGTCAGAGCCAAATGTGATTATAGTCGCCTCCATGGGCTGTCGAAGCGCCCGATTTTCACCCCACCGGACAGAACATCAAGGAGATGACCGTGAAGAATGCCGACCTGCAGGCCCGCAAGAACGCCGCCACCCCGCGCGGCGTTGGCGTGATGTGCGATTTCTACGCAGCCCGCGCCGAGAACGCGGAACTGTGGGATGTCGAAGGCCGCCGCTTCATCGATTTCGCCGCCGGCATCGCGGTGCTGAACACCGGCCACCGCCACCCGAAGATCGTCAAGGCGATCGCGGATCAGCTGAACAACTTCACGCACACCGCCTACCAGATCGTCCCGTACGCGTCGTACGTCGAGCTGGCTGAAAAGATCAACGACCGCGCGCCGGGCGACTTCCCGAAGAAGACCGCGTTCTTCACGACCGGCGCGGAAGCCGTCGAGAACGCGATCAAGATCGCGCGTGCAGCGACCGGCCGCCCGGGCGTCATCGCGTTCTCGGGCGGCTTCCATGGCCGCACGATGATGGGCATGGCGCTGACCGGCAAGGTTGCCCCGTACAAGCTGAATTTCGGCCCGTTCCCGGGCGACGTGTTCCACGCCCCGTACCCGAACGCCGTGCACGGCGTGACGACGGCCGACTCGATCAAGGCGATCGAGATGCTGTTCAAGGCCGACATCGATCCGAAGCGCGTCGCCGCGATCATCTTCGAACCGGTCCAGGGCGAAGGCGGCTTCAACCCGGCGCCGGCCGAGTTCGTGCGCGCACTGCGCAAGATCTGTAACGAGCACGGCATCCTGCTGATCGCCGACGAAGTGCAGACGGGCTTCGCGCGTACCGGCAAGCTGTTCGCGATGCAGCACTACGACGTGCTGGCCGACCTGATCACGATGGCGAAGAGCCTCGCGGGCGGCATGCCGCTGTCGGGCGTCGTCGGCCGTGCGGACGTGATGGACGCGGCAGCGCCTGGCGGCCTCGGCGGCACGTACGCGGGCAACCCGCTGGCCGTCGCCTCGGCGCACGCGGTGCTCGAGATCATCGACGAAGAGAAGCTGTGCGAACGCGCGACGCAACTCGGCGACGTGCTGAAGGCGAAGCTGAACGCACTGCAGGCCGACGTGCCGCAGATCGCCGACGTGCGCGGCCCGGGCGCGATGATCGCGGTCGAGTTCCTGAAGCCGGGCTCGGGCGAGCCGGATGCGGAATTCACGAAGCGCGTGCAGACGCGTGCGCTCGAGCGCGGCCTGCTGCTGCTCGTGTGCGGCGTGTACTCGAACGTCGTGCGCTTCCTGTTCCCGCTGACGATCCCGCAAGCCGTGTTCGACGAAGCGCTCGTGATCCTCGAGGAAGTGCTGAAGGAAACGGTCGGCGTGCCGGCCTGAGTGTCCGTCGACTTCATCAACTGAATGCGCCGCCGCCGTCTTCATGACGGCGGCGGCCGTTTCATCCGTCCTTTTCGAAGCAGGTGATTCATATGAGCACGGTTCAGGAAACCCTGGCACTGAAAGACCCGTCGCTGTTCCGCCAGCAGGCGTACGTCAACGGCGAATGGCAAGGCGCGACGAACGGCGAGACGTTCGAAGTCCGCAACCCGGCGACGGGCGGCCTGCTCGGCACGGTGCCGGCGATGGGCACGGCCGAGACGCGTCACGCGATCGAAGCCGCGAACGCCGCCTGGCCGGCGTGGCGCAAGAAGACCGCGAAGGAACGTGCGGTCGTCCTGCGCAAGTGGCACGACCTGATGATGGAAAACGCCGACGACCTCGCGCTGATCCTGACCACCGAGCAGGGCAAGTCGCTGGCCGAAGCGAAGGGCGAGATCGGCTATGCCGCGTCGTTCCTCGAGTGGTTCGCGGAAGAAGGCAAGCGCGTGTACGGCGACACGATCCCGACGCCGGCGAGCGACAAGCGCATCGTCGTGACGAAGGAAGCGATCGGCGTGTGCGCGGCGATCACGCCGTGGAACTTCCCGGCGGCGATGATCACGCGCAAGGTCGGCCCGGCGCTTGCCGCAGGCTGCCCGATCGTCGTGAAGCCGGCCGAGGCGACGCCGTTCTCCGCGCTCGCGATGGCCGTGCTGGCCGAGCGCGCGGGCGTGCCGGCGGGCGTGTTCAGCGTCGTCACGGGCGACCCGAAGGCGATCGGCGGCGAACTGACGTCGAACCCGATCGTGCGCAAGCTGTCGTTCACCGGCTCGACGCCGGTCGGCCGCCTGCTGATGTCGCAGTGCGCGGCGACGGTCAAGAAGGTGTCGCTGGAGCTCGGCGGCAACGCGCCGTTCATCGTGTTCGACGACGCCGACCTCGATGCGGCCGTGCAGGGCGCGATTGCATCGAAGTACCGCAACAGCGGCCAGACCTGCGTGTGCACGAACCGCTTCTACGTGCATGAAGCCGTGTACGACCAGTTCGCGCAGAAGCTCGCGGCAGCCGTCGGCCAGTTGAAGGTGGGGCGCGGCACGGAGCCGGGCGTCACGCAAGGTCCGCTGATCAACGAAGCCGCCGTGCTGAAGGTCGAGGCGCACATCGAGGACGCGCTCGCGAAGGGCGCGACCGTCGTGACGGGCGGCAAGCGCCACGCGCTCGGCCACGGCTTCTTCGAGCCGACCGTGCTGACGGGTGTCACGCCGGCGATGAAGGTCGCGAAGGAAGAGACGTTCGGGCCGCTCGCGCCGCTGTTCAAGTTCGGCAGCGACGACGAAGTGATCCGCCTCGCGAACGACACCGAGTTCGGCCTGGCCGCGTACTTCTACAGCCGCGACATCGGCCGCGTGTGGAAGGTGGCGGAAGCCCTCGAATACGGGATGGTCGGCGTGAACACGGGCCTGATCTCGAACGAAGTCGCGCCGTTCGGCGGCGTGAAGCAGTCGGGCCTCGGCCGCGAAGGCTCGCACTACGGCATCGACGACTACGTCGTGATCAAGTACCTCTGCCTCGCCGTCTGACGGTTCAGGGCCTGCCGCTTCGGCGACAGGCCCTGACCGCCCGGCCGGAACCGGGCGGTCCGACGCGGGCCGGCGTCCCTCTCTCTCCGTCGTGCCCGCGTCATCTCTTCCCCCTCCTCTCCCCTTCCCTTCCCCTCCTCACCGCTTTCACCGGACTGCGATCACAGCATCGGCGTTGGTCGAACGGCTGACCGTCGTCATCAGGCCGCGCCTCGCCTGCCAAGCCCGTCCTCTCGAACAAAACCGAAAAACAAAAGCCCTCGCGACATCGGCACACGCCTCCACCCACCAACCTTTCAAATTTGATACGATTCAATTTCATTTTGAAAGGTTTCGGGATACCGGACCGACGGTGCCGGCGCCCGGCGCGAACGCGGTTCGACCGACTGCGCACCCGGCGCAAGCGGTCGTCGTCAGTCTTCGAGCCACGCTCAACGAGGATGCTGTTCATGGAAAGCCACGTAGGACCAACGTGCCTGCGCGCCCAACTCAAGCGGGGGCTGCTTGAGATCAGAGTCGACGCCGCCGCGCTGCCTCCTGCGAACCTGTTCGGTTTCGCGGAGCGCCGGAATCCCAAGCGAGCCTTCCTCTTCGTATCCAAGGTCCTGGGCCGTCACATCCCGGTACGCCCGTCGATCATGGCGGCCAGCTTCGAGCGCCTGGCGGCCGGCATTCCGGCGGACCTGCCCGGGCCGGTACTGGTGATCGGCATGGCCGAAACCGCGGTGGGCCTCGGTGCCGGCGTGCACCGCGCCTATCGTGCGGGCCGCCCTGACAGCGTGTACCTCACCAGTACCCGGCATCCGCTGGGTACGCGCGTCTTTGCTCGATTCGAGGAAGAACACAGCCATGCGAGCGCCCATCTGATCCACTGGCCGGTCGATCCGGAGATTCGTGACCTGATGCTGAAGGCTCGATCGCTGATCCTGGTGGACGACGAAGCCTCCACCGGCAAGACCTTCCTGAACCTGCATCGCGCACTGGTCGCAGCAGGCCTGAGCAACGTCGAGCGAGTGGTCACCTGCGTCCTGACGGACTGGACTGCCGGTGCCACGCGTCACGCGATCGGGGAACCGGTCACCGCGGTATCGCTGCTGACCGGCTCCTACCAGTTCCACGAGGATCAGTCCGCACCCCTCCCGGATATGCCGAACGTCGGCACCGTTTCCATGGGCGAATGGCCGCTCTCGCCCCGCAATGACTGGGGACGTCTGGGCGTCCGGGAGGTGGACGACACGCTTGCGCCGGGCGTTCAGGTCCGGCCCGGCGAGAAAGTCATTGTCGTCGGTACCGGCGAGTTCGTCTGGCGTCCTTTTCTGCTGGCGGAACGCCTGGAGCGATCTGGCGCGGATGTCCACTTCAGCTCGACCACGCGGTCCCCCATCGCCCTGGGCCATGCCATCGAGCACGCGCTGTCGTTCCCCGACAACTACGGCCTCGGTATTCCGAACTTCCTCTACAACGTGAAGCCCGGCCAGTTCGACCGGGTCCTGATCTGCACGGAAACGCCCGCTCAGGCACTCCCCGTGGAACTCGTCGATGCACTGAACGCAGAGGTGATTGTCGATGAGCGGTAACCGCCCCCTGGCATTCGTCGACCTCGACGACACCCTGTTCCAGACCGCCCGCAAGATGGCGGAAGGCGTCCCGCGCACGGCGGCCACGCTGGACGTGCAGGGTCAGCCAAACGGCTTCATGGACCCGGTCCAGCACGCGTTCATCACGTGGCTGCTCGCCACCGCCGACGTCGTTCCGGTCACCGCGCGCAGCGTGGAGGCATACGGCCGCGTCATGCTTCCCTTCACCGAAGGCGCAATCTGCTCGCATGGGGGCGTCATGCTCCGCCCCGACGGGTTACGCGATCGAAGCTGGCACGGGCGAATGGTCGAGGTTCTCCAGGGCGTTCAGGAGCGACTGCCGGCACTGTGCGAGGCCACGCTGGCGATCGGCGAGGAACTCGGCTACTCACTCCGCGGCTGGGTCGTGGAAGAAGAAGGCTTGCGCCACTACGTGGTGATCAAGCACAACGCGTCCGACGACGCAGTGCTCGCCGAGGTGCTGGCCGGAGTGCGGTCCCGGCGCATGGTCGACGGCATGCACGTTCACGCCAACGGCAACAACCTCGCCTTCCTGCCAACGGGGCTGGCCAAGCGTGCAGCCGTTCAGGAATGGTTGCGCCGCGACCGTGAGATCCACGGCGAGCGACCGGTCCTGGGCTTCGGCGACAGCATCACCGATCTGGGGTACATGGATCTCTGCCACATGTGGGCGACACCGGCGCGCAGCCAGCTTGCGAATTGGGTGACGGGGACGATCCATGGGTAATCGCCTCGCGAGCCTGAACACCGTCGGCAGCGGCAGCTATGCCCCCGACGATGTGCATGTCCTGCTGCAACACGTGCGGATGAGCGTCACCGACGTCGAGGAGAAGGAACGTCTGATCCAGACGAATCAAAAACACTACTCGGAAATGATCGGCCTCGAGCAGGCGCCCAGCGACGTGCACCAGCGCCTTTACGCCCGCGCGCTGCTGCAGAACGGCGCCCGCATGGCTTCGGAGGTGCAGTCCCTGGCGCTGGCGCTGAATGCCGCTTGCACCGGGCCGGGCATCGCGCTGGTCTCGTTTGTGCGCGCGGGCCTGCCGCTTGGCGTGCTGCTGCGCCGGGCACTCGTGGAGATGGGGCGCGACGCCCGCCACTACGGGATCAGCATCATTCGCGATCGCGGGATCGACACGGTTGCGCTGGAAGCCATCATTCGGCTGCATGGTGCCGAAAACATCGTCTTCGTCGACGGCTGGACCGGCAAAGGTGCCATTTCCGGCGAGCTCGCACGGACCCTGGCGGACGACACGCGCTTCCCCGCAGGTCCGCGCCTCGTGGTTCTGGCGGATCCTTGCGGCCGCGCGTGGCTGGCTGCCTCCGCGCAAGACTGGACCATTCCGTCCGGCATTCTCGGTGCAACCGTTTCCGGGCTGGTGTCCCGCTCCATCTGGCCGGCTCAAGGCGGCCTGCATGGTTGCGTGGTCTACGAACACCTGCGCGAACACGATGTCACGCGCGCGTTCATCGATAGGATCGACGCCGAACGTCGGGCGCTGGCAGACGCCCGACCTGCCGCTCCATGGACCAACGATCAGCGACTGACGCTCCAGGCGTCCGCGGACGACGTGGTGTCCGCGCTGGCAACCCGCTTCGACATCGGCAACCTGAACCGCGTGAAACCGGGTATCGCCGAGGCAACCCGAGCGGTCCTGCGCCGTGTGCCGGATCGCGTGCTGGTACGTGACCGCGATGACAGCGACGTTCAGTTGCTGCTGCATCTCACCGAACGCGCGGGCGTGACCGTAGAGGAAGCTGGCGCCGATCTGGGGCCGTACTGCGCGGTCACCATCATTCGGAGCGCGAATTGATTAAAACCATCTCTCCGTTCGCCCTCGGCGCGACGCTGTACATGCCGGCCACCCGCAGCGACATTCTGGATGTGGTTTCCGGCACAAGGCTCCCCGAGCTGCGCTCGCTGGTGGTCTGTCTGGAAGACGCGGTGGCGGCAATCGACGTCGACAGCGCGCTGGCGAACCTGCGGGCGCTCCTCATGAATCTCGATGCCCGGGGCGGGCGCGCCGAATCCGG
The DNA here is from genome assembly GCF_017104595.1 of Burkholderia sp. Tr-20390. Taxonomy (NCBI): domain Bacteria; kingdom Pseudomonadati; phylum Pseudomonadota; class Betaproteobacteria; order Burkholderiales; family Burkholderiaceae; genus Burkholderia; species Burkholderia sp. Tr-20390. The sequence goes on from NZ_JAAGPC010000003.1 coordinate 79,273, forward strand.
TCCCTTGCTGTTCGTTCGGCCACGTGATGCCGCGATGGCGGCGGTGCTGAACGACTGGCCGCTGATGAAGCACGTCGATGGGTTCGTCGTCCCCAAGTTGACCCTGCAGTCCCTTTCGTCGTGGGAGAGCGCGGTCAGTCATCCTGACCTGTACCTCATGCCGACACTGGAGACGGCCGACGTTTACGACCCGGGCGCAATGGTGGAGCTTGGCTCGGCCCTGAAGGCGAACCTGAACCGACGCATCATCGCGCTGCGCATCGGCGGCAACGACCTGATGGGTTGTCTTGGTCTGCGGCGCAACCCGGCCACCACGCTCTACAGCACGCCTCTCAGCTACGTGATTCCCATGCTTGCCGGAATCATGGGGGCGCAGGGATTTGCCCTGACCGCGCCCGTCTTCGAGCAACTCGCCACGCCCCATCTCCTGAACGAGGAACTGGAACTGGACATCGCTCATGGCCTGGTAGGGAAGACGGCCATTCACCCGAGCCAGATCCGCATCATCCAGGAGGCGCTGCGCGTGAGCCTCGAGGACTTCAACTGCGCCACGCTGATCGTCAACGATGCGGCCCCTGCCGTTTTCAAGCACAACGATGCAATGTGCGAGCCGGCAACCCACTACAAGTGGGCGGTCAACATCCTCGAACGCGCCAAGTGGCACGGCGTGAAGCCCACCGCCCCGAGCAATGGCGAGCATGGCGTCCGACTGGCGGAGGCCGGCTGATGCGCGCGGAAATGCATGAGGCTGCCTCCAAAGGCGCACGGTCTGCTGTCCGCCGACGCGATGTCGGCCGAGCAGCAGCGGCGACTTGCATCCGGACCGTGAGTGAGCGGCTGCCGCACAAGACGAGTCACGGCGACGCTTTCCCCGTGTGGCGGCAATCCTCGTGGTTTGGCCAAGCCGGGACTCGGCAACGTGACTCCGTCCGATCCCTCGCACGAACACTGAACATTGAAGATCAACAAGGAGCGTAAAGATGGCACTCACCCTGAGCAAGAATCAGAGCATCTCGCTGGAAAAAACCGCGGGCCGTGGCTTGACCTCGATTAGTCTGGGCCTGGGTTGGGACCCGGTAAAGCCCAGCGGCTTCTTCTCCAAGATGCTGGGCGGCGGCAGCAATGACATCGACCTCGATGCTTCCTGCATCCTGCTGGACGGCGACATGAATTCCGTCGACCTGGTCTGGTTCCGACAACTGGCATCCAGGGACGGCGCCATCGAGCACTCCGGCGACAACCTGACGGGTGAAGGCGATGGCGACGATGAAACCATCCACGTCGACCTGCAGCGCCTGCCGGGCACCATCCAGCACCTGGTGTTCACCGTGAACAGCTTCCGCGGTCAGACGTTCGACCAAGTCGAAAACGCCTACTGCCGCATCCTCGACGACGCCCAAGACAAGGAGCTGGCGCGCTTCAACCTCGCGGAGAAAGGCCGCCACACCGGTGTCGTCATGGCCAGCCTCAGCCGTGGTTGCGGCGGCTGGGAATTCAAGGCGATCGGCCAGTCCACCCATGGCCGCACCGCGGACGATCTCGTCAATCTGGCGATTCAGGCGGTGCGAGCATGACGACACTGGTACCTGGCGGCAATGCACCGGTGGCCACCGGTCAATTGCGCGTGGACATCAACTACGCGCCGATTCCAGGCGCGGAGATCGATATCTCCGCATTCGCGCTCACCGCTGCGGCGAAAGTCCGGGGCGATGGCGACATGTGCTTCTACGGCCAAACCAGTGTCCTGGGCGGCGCGGTTCAGTTGACCGCCACGACGGCCGGCCGCGCAACGTTCACCGTGGATCTCGCCCGGATCGACCCTGCCGTCGAGAAAGTCGCGCTCACCGCGACCATCCATGAGAACAAGGCGACCTTCGATCGCGTTTCGACGCTGGCGCTGGCCGTGACGGGAGGGATCGAGGCGCAGATCCCGACTGCCGGGATGAAGGAGACTGCGCTGATCCTCGGGGAGTTTTACCGCCGTCAGGACGCGTGGAAATTCCGCTGTGTCGCACAGGGCTTTGCCGGCGGCCTGGAGCCGCTGGCCAGGCACTTCGGCGTCGACGTTGCCGCGCCTTCCGGTAGCCCTGCGCAGAGCCCTCCCGCGCCGGCCCCGGCGCCCGTCCCGGCGCCCGCGCTCGCACCGGCACCGCCTGGCGCACCGACGTCCACGATCCGGCTCAGCAAAGTCACGCTCGACAAATCACGCCCCAGCATCAGCCTGGAGAAGACCGCTGCCGGCTTCGGTGAAATCAAGGTGAACCTGAACTGGAACCAGGGTACGAGTGGCCTGCTCGGCGGCTTCCTGGGAAAACGCGGCGCCATCGACCTCGACCTGGGTTGCCTGTTCGAAATGCAGGACGGATTCAAAGGGGCCGTGCAGGCGCTCGGCAATCGTTTCGGCGATCTGCGGGAGGAACCCTACATCCAGCTGATGGGAGATGACCGCACCGGCTCGGTTGCCGATGGCGAGTGGCTTCGCATCAATGGGCAACAGTGGAACAAGATCGAACGCATCCTGATTTTCGCGTTCATCTACGACGGCGCGCCGAACTGGAAGGCAACGGATGGTGTCGTCACCATTTTCGTGCCCGGCCAGTCCGAAATCGAAGTTCGCATGAACGAGGAAGGCGGCCGCCACGGCATGTGCGCGATTGCCCTGCTTGAAAACGTGAACGGGGCCGTCAAGGTCTCTCGTCGAGTCGACTTCCATCCCGGACACGAGGAAATGGATCGTGCCTACGGCTGGGGGATGCGCTGGAAAGCAGGCTCCAAGTAACCATTGACCGGCGGGGCCGTCCGGCCCCGCTCACTGAGAGGAAACACATGCTCGACTGGCTGAAAACCAACGCGGCCAAAGCCCGCGAAACCTTGACCATCGAAGTCGCCAAATTCAAGAACCGGACGTTCATGGAGGCAACCGCCAATGCTTGCGCGCTGATCTCCGCCGCGGATGGCGAGATCAAATCCGAAGAGAAGCTGAAGATGGTCGGCTTCATCAACAATTCCCCGGAATTGAAGGTCTTCAACCTGAGCGACGTGATCGCGGTGTTCAACGACGCCTGCGGCAAGTTCGAATTCGATTTCCAGATCGGCCAGGCCGAGGCGCTGAAGGCGATCGGCAAGATCAAGGGCAAGGATGGCGAAGCACGCTTGCTGGTGCGCGTGGCCTGTGCCATTGGCGCATCCGACGGTCATTTCGACGACAAGGAAAAAGCCGCTTGCCGCCTGATTTGCCTCGAGCTCGGCTTGAACCCGGTTGACTTCGAACTGTAGGAAACCGAAACGTGGAAACGACACACATTGGCTTCCCGCCGTTGACCATGGCGGTATTCATCGGCCTGGCGCTGGCCGCCCTGGTGCTGGACATGGTGACCCACCGCGACGACAAGCCGATCACCCTCGCCCGGGCGTCCATCTGGTCGGTATTCTGGGTGGCCATCTCCGTTGCATTCGCCGGCTTCCTGTACGTGCAGCACGGCGCGGAAGTGGCCAGCCTGTTCCTGACCGGTTATGCGCTGGAGAAGGTCCTCTCCGTCGACAACCTGTTCGTCTTCATGGCGATCTTCGCGTGGTTCAAGGTCCCGGACGGCATGCGTCACCGCATCCTGCACTGGGGCATCATCGGGGCCATCGTCTTCCGTGGGGTCTTTGTCGTCATCGGTACCGGCCTGCTGGCATTCGGCCCATGGGTCGAGATCGCCTTCGCGCTGATCGTGGCGTGGACCGCCGTCATGATGCTCAAGGGCGGTGACGACGATGACGAGGCGAAGGACTACTCGCAGCATCTTGCTTTCCGCTTCGCGAAAAAGCTCTTCCCCGTATGGCCCAGGCTGCACGGCCACAAATTTTTCGTGAGCCGCAAGCAGCTCGAGGCGGAAGCACGGACGGCCGAGCGGGACATGAGCCTGGCGGCCAAAGGCAGCCTGTTCGCTACGCCGCTGTTCCTCTGCCTGGTCGTGATCGAAGTGTCCGACGTCCTGTTCGCGTTCGACTCGGTCCCCGCGGTCATCGCAGTCAGCCGTGAACCGCTGATCGTCTACTCGGCGATGCTGTTCGCCATTCTTGGCCTTCGCACGCTGTATTTCGTGCTGGAAGCGCTGAAGCGCTACGTGGTGCATCTGGAAAAGGCCGTGGTCGTCTTGCTGTTCTTCATCGCGGCGAAGCTGGCCCTGAACGCGACCGACCATCTGTTCCACCACGGTATCAGCATCTCCCCGAACACCAGCCTGCTCATCGTCATGGCGGTCCTGGCAATCGGAATCCTGGCCAGCGTGATCTTCCCGAACAAGGAAGACGCGCAAGCCGAAAATCAGTAACCCGTCACAACCCAAAGGAGCTGTTTTTCATGGCACTGACTCTTCAAAAAGGCGGCAACCTCTCCCTGTCCAAAGCCGACCCGAGCCTGACCCGAATCCTGGTTGGCCTGGGCTGGGACCCGCGCGCGACCGATGGCGCCGAGTTCGATCTGGACGCCAGCGCGTTCCTGCTGGGGGCCAACGGCAAAGTCCGCGGTGAAGCCGACTTCATCTTCTACAACCAATTGCGCAGCCAGGACGGCTCCGTCGAGCATACCGGCGACAACCGTACCGGCGCGGGCGACGGCGATGACGAAGTCATCAAGGTCGACCTGAGCCGCGTTCCGGCCGACATCGACAAGATCGCCTTCACGGTCACCATCCACGACGCGGAAGCGCGCAAGCAGAACTTCGGCCAGGTCAGCAATTCGTTCATCCGCGTCGTGAACGAGACCTCCGGTGCCGAGGTGGTCCGCTACGACCTGGCGGAAGACGCCTCCACCGAAACCGCGATGATCTTCGCGGAGTTGTACCGCAGCAGCGGCGAATGGAAATTCCGCGCCGTTGGCCAAGGCTACGCCGGCGGCCTGCGTGCCCTGGCCAACGGCTACGGCATGAACTTCTGAACGGTCTCCTCACCTGAACAAGGAATCACACCATGGCTGTCAGTCTGTCCAAAGGCGGTAACGTCTCCCTGTCGAAAGAGGCCCCGGGCCTGAGCGAAATCGTCGTCGGCCTGGGCTGGGACCCGCGCGTCACCGACGGCACCGAGTTCGACCTCGACGCCTCGATCTTCGTCACCGGTGAAAACGGCAAAGTCCTGAACGACGCCAGCTTCATCTTCTACAACAACAAGAAGTCCGCCGACGGTTCCATCGAGCACCTGGGCGACAACCGTTCCGGCCAGGGCGATGGCGACGACGAGCAGGTCAACGTGAAGCTGGCCGGTCTGGCGGCCGACGTGAAGAAGCTGGTCTTCGCCGTCACGATTCACGACGCAGAAGCCCGCAAGCAGTCGTTCGGTCAAGTCAGCAACGCCTATATCCGCGTCGTCAACAAGGCCGACAGCAAGGAAATCGCCCGCTACGACCTGTCCGAAGACGCATCCACCGAAACCGCCATGATCTTCGGCGAGCTGTATCGCCACAACGACGAGTTCAAGTTCAAGGCGATCGGACAAGGTTTCACGGGTGGCCTGAAGCCTCTGGCAGAAGCTCACGGGGTAAGCATCGGTTAATCCGAAAGGCTGGAAAATCTCCAGCCTGGCCGATCGCGCCGTTCAGTTCGTCACTGAACGGCGCGATCCACGCATGAGGCCGGTCGACATGCGTGAAGGCCAACGAAGCAAGCCAGCTCACCGAACACGCTCACCGGAACACGTTCACCGCCTCCACCAGCCGCGACGCCTGCTGCTTCAGGCTCTCCGACGCCGCCGTGCTCTGCTCGACCAGCGCCGCGTTCTGCTGCGTGATGTTGTCCAGGTGCACGACTGCCTGGTCGACCTGCGCAACCCCCGTGCTCTGCTCCGCCGTCGATGAGCTGATCTCCGCGATCAGGTCCGACACGCGCTTCACCTGCGTGACGATGTCCTCCATCGTCTTGCCCGCGCCATCGACGATCCGCGCACCCGATTCGACGCGCTCGACGCTCGCGCCGATCAACGTCTTGATCTCCTTCGCCGCATTCGCGCTGCGCTGCGCGAGCGCCCGCACCTCACCAGCGACCACCGCGAAACCACGCCCCTGATCGCCGGCCCGCGCCGCCTCCACCGCCGCGTTCAGCGCAAGGATGTTGGTCTGGAACGCGATGCCGTCGATCACGCCGATGATGTCCGAGATCTTGCGCGAGCTGGCCGTGATGTCGTTCATCGTCGCGACCACCTCGCTCACCGCCTGCCCGCCGCGCCCCGCCGCTTCGCTCGCGGACACCGACAACTGGTTCGCCTGCAGCGCCGTCTCCGCATTGCTCGACACGGTCGCCGTCATCTCGGCCATCGACGCCGCCGTCTGCTGCACGCTCGTCGACGCCTGCTCGGTGCGCGCGCTCAGGTCGTTGTTGCCCTGCGCGATCTCGTTGCTCGCGCGCTGCACGTTCAGCACCTGCTCGCTGACGTCGTCGACGAGCCAGCGGAACATCAGCCCGAGCTGGTTGATCGTGCGCAGCGTCATGCCGATCTCGTCGACACGGTTCATCCGCACGCCGCGCCGGCTTTCGCCGGTCGCGACGTTCAGCGCCTGGTCGTGCAGCCGCTTCAGCGGACGCACGATCTGCGCATCGAGCCACAGGCCGGCCGCCGCCGCCACGCCGACCGTCACGCCGGCAAACGCCGCGAGCCCGCCGCCCGCCAGCCCGCATGCCCAGCCCGCGCCAACGACCGCCGGCGCGAGCACGCACAGCGCCGAGTGCACGCGCGCGCGCACCGACATCGTCTGCGACAGCGACGCGATGCGCAGCAGCCCCGTACGGATCACCAGCCCCTTGTGGAACCGGCGCTGGCCGGCCTTGCCTTCGCGGAACGCGCGATACAGCGCGTCGGCGGCCTCGGACTCGTCGTGCGGCGCCTTCGTCCGCACCGACATGTAGCCTTGCGGCTCGCCGTTGCGCATCACCGGAATCGCGTTCGCACGCACCCAGTAGTGATCGCCGTTCTTGCGGCGGTTCTTCACCAGCGCGGTCCATGGCTCGCCGCGCCTGAGCGTCGCCCACATGTCGGCAAACGCTTCGCGCGGCATGTCCGGGTGGCGCACCGCGTTGTGCGGCTGGCCGACGAGTTCCTCGTTCGTGAAGCCGCTCACCTGCGCGAACGTCGTGTTGGCGTAGGTGATGATGCTGTCTGCGTCGGTCGTCGACATCAGCGTGACGTCGTCGGGAAAATCGAATTCCTGTTGGGTAACGGGCTGGTTATTGCGCATGCAAGGCTCCGAAAAGCGGATCTGACGTCCGCGTCGCGCTGACTTCACGCTCAGTAGCCGAAAAACGGTTTATCGCTTTACGACGGTCTTCATCTTACTGTCGGCATATTGGGGAAAAACCTTACCCTTTGATCGCATAAAATATTCAATTTGGCGGACGCCATGATTTCGATCAAATAATCCGGCAATATTCGCTGCGCGTGTTCATCCGCCTGTCACGCCGCACCGCCCAGCCAGCCCGCACGGCACGCCAACGCCGTCGGCCGCTGCACGCGGCGAAACGATTCCGTCTATCCTGTCCCATTCAATCGGTATTCGAATTCGATGAAAAAGGCATTGCACGAACTGAATCGGCTGTCCTGGAATACGGCGACAGTCGCGCATAACAGTCATAAAGGCGATCAGGCCGCATTTTTTCGCGCGGGCGGCTCGACGCTCTTCCCGGAAGAACGCGAACTGCTCGGCGACGTCAGCGGGCTGCGGCTCCTGCACCTGCAGTGCAACGCGGGGCAGGACACGCTGAGCCTCGTGCGCGACGGCGCGGACGCGACGGGCGTCGACATCTCCGACGAAGCGATCGCCTTCGCACGGCAACTGTCGGCCGACGCGGGCCTGCCCGCACGCTTCGAGCGCGCCGACGTGCTCGACTGGATGCCCGAGGCCGCGGCGCGCGGCGAACGCTTCGATCGCGTGTTCACGTCGTACGGCGCGATCTGCTGGCTGTCCGACCTGAACGCGTGGGCCCGCGGGATCGCCGCGCTGCTCGCGCCCGGCGGCCGTTTCGCGATGGTCGAGTTCCATCCGTTCGCGCTGTATTTCGACGAACACTGGAAGCCGCACTACGACTATTTCAAAGGCGATGCGACCGAGGAGCCGGCAGGTGTCGGCGATTACGTGGCCGCATCCGGCACGGGGCTCGGCGCGCAGCACGACCATCCGGGCGTCGTCGATTTCGCGAACCCGCATCCGAGCTACGAGTTCATGTGGGGCATCGGCGATGTCGTGAACGCGCTCGTATCGGCCGGGCTCGCGATCGACCGCCTGACCGAATATCCGTACGCGAACGGCTGGAAGGGTTTCGACGACATGCGCGAGTTGAACGGCCGCCGGATGGTGCCGCCCGATCACATGCCGCGCCTGCCGCTGATGTATGCGATCGCCGCGCATCGGGAGGCCGCATGACGCGCCGCACCGCCGCCGAACGCGACGCACTCTCCACCCGCCTGCTCACACGCGACGACGTGCCGCTCGTGTGGACCATCGACCGGCGCGAGATCATCGAGCACCTGTACGTGCTGCGCGACGGCACGCTGCATCTCATTCCCGACTTTTATGACGTCGCGGGCTGGCCCGACGGCGAAGCCGACCACTACACGCCGATCCTGCTCGACTGCCACGATCGCGGCGGCTGGTGCGTCGGCATGTTCGACGGCGCGCGGCTCGTCGCGGCGGTCATCGTCGACAGCCAGCCGCTCGGCCCGCACGGCGACATGCTGCAGTTGAAGTTCCTGCACGTGAGCCACGACTGGCGCGGCTGCGGGCTCGGCGAGCAGCTTTACCGCGCGGCCCGCGAGCAGGCGCGCGCGATGGGCGCTGCGCGCCTGTATGTGTCCGCGACGCCGTCGCAGAACACGATCGACTTCTACCTGCGGCTCGGCTTCACGGTCAGCACATCGCCCGACCCGGCGCTGTACGCGCTCGAGCCGGAAGACATTCACCTGGAAGGACCGACGGCCTGACGCACCGGCGCGCGGGCAAAGCGTGGAATTTCCCGCTTTGCCACGGCGCTATCGGCCATCGCCGCATCACGGAGAGCGAAATTGCAGAACGAAGCGCAGCCGCAAGCCATGCCGAAGATCCTCGTCAGCATGTGCGTGATCGGTCATCCGGTCCGTTACAACGGCTCGGCCAAGACCGCTGCACATGAGGCGCTCGAACGGTGGCAGCGCGAAGGGCGTCTCGTGCCCGTCTGCCCCGAACTGGCCGGCGGCTTCAGCGTGCCGCGCCCGCCCGCCGAAATCGCCCACGGCGAATCGGGGCAGCGGGTGCTGTCGGGCGCCGCGCGCATCGTCGACGTGAACGGCACCGACGTGACGGCGCCGTTCGTCTCCGGCGCGCACACCGCGCTGGCCCTCGCGCGCACGCACGATTGCCGCTTCGCGATCCTGGCCGACGGCAGTCCGTCGTGCGGCAGCACGTTCATCTATGACGGGAGTTTCGAGAACCGGCGGCACGCGGGCGCCGGTGTCACGGCGGCGTTGCTGCGCGAACATGGCATCGAAGTGTTCGCGGACACCGAGATCGACGCGCTCGATGCGCGCCTCAAGCAGTTGTCGCAGGCCGGTTAACGACGATGCGCGGCACGAGAACCTCGTGCCGCGCATCGATTTGGATAGCGCGAAGCGGCGCGTGCGCTGCCGCTTCGCCGTGTGACGCTGGTCAGACGCGCTCGATCGCGATCGCGATGCCCTGGCCGACGCCGATGCACATCGTGCACAGCGCAAAGCGGCCGTTCGTGCGATGCAGCTGATACATCGCGGTCGTCACGAGACGCGCGCCCGACGCGCCGAGCGGATGGCCCAGTGCGATCGCGCCGCCGTTCGGGTTCACGCGCGGATCGTCATCGGCCACGCCGAGCATGCGCAGCACCGCGAGACCTTGCGACGCGAACGCCTCGTTCAGCTCGATCACGTCGAACTGGTCGATCGTCATCCCGAGCCGGGCGAGCAGCTTCTGCGTGGCCGGCGCGGGGCCGATGCCCATCACGCGCGGCGCGACGCCGGCCGTCGCGATACCCAGCACACGAGCGCGCGGCGTCAGGCCGAAGCGCTTCGCGGTTTCCTCGTTCGCGAGCAGCAGCGCGGCGGCGCCGTCATTGACGCCCGACGCGTTGCCGGCCGTCACCGAGCCGTCCGGGCGCACGACGCCCTTCAGCTTCGCCAGCGTTTCGAGCGACGTCTCGCGCGGATGCTCGTCGCGCGACACGACCAGCGGATCGCCCTTCTTCTGCGCAATCGTGACCGCGACGATTTCCTCGGCCAGCGTGCCGTCCTGCTGCGCCCGCGCGGCCTTCTGCTGGCTGCGCAGCGCGAACAGGTCCTGGTCGGCGCGGCTGATGTTGTAGTCGACCGCGACGTTTTCGGCCGTCTCCGGCATCGAATCGACGCCGTGCAGCTGTTTCATCAGCGGATTGATGAAGCGCCAGCCGATCGTCGTATCGTAGATGTCGGCCTGGCGCGCGAACGCGCTCGCGGCCTTGCCCATCACGAACGGCGCGCGCGTCATGCTCTCGACGCCGCCCGCGACCATCAGCGCGGCTTCGCCGGACTTGATCGCCCGCGCGGCCACGCCGACCGCATCCATCCCGGAACCGCACAGGCGGTTGATCGTCGAACCGGGCACGCCCTGCGGCAGCCCTGCGAGCAGCGCCGACATGCGCGCGACGTTGCGGTTGTCCTCGCCGGCCTGGTTCGCGCAGCCGTAGATCACGTCGTCGATCGCCGTCCAGTCGACGTCGCGGTTGCGCTCGACGAGCGCCTTGAGCGGCACCGCGCCCAGGTCGTCGGCGCGCACGCCGGACAGTGCACCGCCGTAACGCCCGATCGGCGTACGGATCGCATCACACAGAAAAGCTTCGGTCATCAGTGTCTCCGGTCCCAGGACAGGCTGGGGGAATGAACAGGGCGCGCCCCTTGCATTGCCCGTCGGGATGCGCTTAAATGTTCTATATACGAACATAAGATCGTGTATCGAACGTTCAACGCATCATAGGGAGTGCGGGGACGACCTGTCAAGCGCGCGGTCCGCCGCGCGGTTGGCGTGTCAGGCCCCATGCGCTATCTTCTCGGCTGCACGATATTCCAGGCGCTCATGACAACCGAAGACACTCAGACGAAACCCGGCGACTCCTATGTCCAGTCGTTCGCGCGCGGCCTCGCGGTGATCCGCGCATTCGACGCGGCCCGTCCGGAGCAGACGCTCACCGAGGTCGCCTCGGCCACCGGGCTCACGCGCGCGGGCGCGCGCCGGATCCTGCTCACGCTGCAGACGCTCGGCTACGTCGAGGCCGACGGCCGGCTGTTCCGGCTCACGCCGAAGATCCTCGAGCTCGGCTTCGCGTACCTCACGTCGATGCCGTTCTGGAATCTCGCCGATCCCGTGATGGAGCAGCTGTCCGCGCAGATCCACGAAAGCTGCTCGGCGGCCGTGCTCGACCGCACCGAGATCGTCTACGTGCTGCGCGTGCCGACCCGCAAGATCATGACGATCAACCTGTCGATCGGCAGCCGGCTGCCCGCGTACTGCACGTCGATGGGCCGCGTGCTGCTGTCCGCGCTCGACGACGCCGAGCTCGACGAGACGCTCGCGCAAAGCGGCATCCGCGCGCATACGCCGCGCACGATCACCGACCTCGGTGAACTGAAGGCGGCGATCGCGCAGGTGCGCCAGCAGGGCTGGGCGGTGGTCGACCAGGAACTCGAAGTGGGTCTGATGTCGTTGTCCGCGCCGATCCGCAACCGGCGCGGGCAGATCATCGCGGCAATGAACATCAGCGGCAACGCGCAGCGGCATACCGCGAAGCAGATGGTGAAGGAGTTTCTCGGGCCGCTGCAGCAGGCCGCGCAGACGGTGTCGGAGCTGGTGGCGCGGCGGGGGTGAACAACGAAGGCGCGGAACACGTCAGCGCGTGTTCGGCGCCGCGCTGCGTGGCCTGATCTGCAACTGTGCCCGTTGCATCGCTTGTTGCAGTCGCTCCGTCAGCACCGCTCGCGGCGGCAATGCCGTCAGGTACTCCGCAACGTGGATACCGGACTTGTCCAGTTCCAGCAGTTCAATCTGCTCTGATTTCTTTCCGGTGCAGAGGATGATTCCGAGGGGCGGCGCTTCATCCGCCTCTCGCTCGTGCCTGTCGAGCCAGCGCAGATACAGTTCCATCTGCCCCTTGTACGCGGCCTTGAACTCGCCGACTTTCAACTCGACCGCGACCAGCCGCCGCAGCTTCCGATTGTAGAACAGCAGATCGAGGTGGAAATCCTCGTCGTCGATCTGGATGCGCTTCTGCCGGGCGACGAAAGTAAAGCCTGCGCCAAGCTCCAGCAGAAAGGACTCCATTTCACGAATGATCGCGGTCTCGAGGTCGCCTTCTTGCCACGTGTCGCGCAGACCGAGGAAATCGAGAATATAGGGATCGCGCATGATCAGGCTCGGCGACATGCGTTGTGCATCCCGCATCGTTGCCAGTTCCTCCGCAATCAACGCATCCGGCTTCCGTGAGAGTGCCGTGCGTTCGTACAACATCGAATCGATACGCTCGCGCAGCGTCCTGACGCTCCAGCGTTCCACGCTGGCCATCTGCGCGTAGTAGTCACGCTGGCGCGGGTCCTTGAGCGGAACCAACGCAACGAAGTGCGTCCAGCTCAATTGTCGTATCAGCGATACGACAATCCGCTCGTCCGGAAACGTGACCGCAAATTGCACCATGCGACGAAGATTCTTCACGGCAAAGCTGCTGCCATAGTCTTTCGTCAATTGCACGGCCAGCGTGGGAAGCACCTCCTCACCATAGTCGGCCCGTTTTCCCGCCAGAACCCGGATATGAACGAGTTGACCGATGCGCCAATAAAGCATCGTCAGCTCGCTGTTTACTGCCGAGGCGGTACGCTGTCGCGCAGCGTCGATCAATGCCCGGATGTCACCCAGCAGCGTTTGCGTCGCGACTGGCGACGCAACGACAACCTTGCGTCGGGTCACGCTGTTGCCTCCTCGATATGCCGCCGACCCGCCATTGTTCGGTGCCTGCTAGCCACCGAATCGACTACGCCGACATCGGCCCAGTGCCGGACCGGCATCGCAGTGAAACGAAAAACGGGCAGCATCGCTGCCCGCACACGCTGATTACCTTGCAACGTTCTGCTCACCGAACCCGGAGCAAAAGCCGAGTCACCCAATTTAGTCACGCGCAAAAGCCCGGTCAATTTGACGAGAACGAAACTGCGCCGAGCTTGTCGGACACCGCGCCGCGCACGCGACGAACGGCGCCCCCTTGCGTACCGGCATCGTGCTCATCACACGTCCCAGTGATGCACCGACCGTCGCCACACTCAAAACAGATGATGAATCCCGGCCACGATCGCGAGCTGCCGCTGCGTGCCCGACGCACCGATCGCGAAGATTGCGGCGCGCGCCGCCGCACTCCCTGTCGCCTGCTGCGCAACCGCATGCAGGTAGACCTGCGTGCGCTTCGACAACGCATACACGTCCCCGAGCGAAGCCGACAGATAGCGGCGGCCGATGAACGACGTCGTCGACATCCCGCCCGCCACCGCATTGGCCGGCGTCGCCTGCCACGTGGCGCCCGCATCGAACGTGCGATACGAATCCGTCTGCGCGCCGGCCTTCAGCCTTACGTACGTGTACAGCGCGTGCAGCCGTACGGTGCCCCAGTCGTAGCGCGCGCCGATGCCCGCGTTCTCGACCTTGTCCGCCACGTACGACAGTGCCGGACGCCCCTGGAACGTCGACAGGCCGAGGCCCGCGGTCGTATCGCCGAGCATCGGGCCGAGCGCGCGGTCGTGCTCGTTCACGTACGCGGCAGCGAGCCCGAACGATCCGTTCACGTAATCGATGCCCGCTCCCGCGATGCGTCCGCTCGAGAAATTGCCGGGCACGCCGCCGAACCCGAGCAACAGCCCGACCCTCAACCCGTACAACGCGGGCGAGCGGTATTTCACGACGTTGCTCTCCTGCGCCGACGTCGTCTCGACCAGACCGTCGAGGTTGCCCGGGTGGGCCGCGAGCAGGTTCGACGACTGAAAGCCGTTGCCCATCGGCGCGAGCCAGTCGTAGTTGAACGCGGTCTGCTGGCCGAGTGTGATCGTTCCGGCCCGCTCCGACGACAGCCCGACGTACGCCTGCCGGTTGAACAGCGTGCCGCTGCGCGTCAGTGTGCCCGTATTGGTCGCGAAGCCGTTCTCGAGCCGGAACACGGCGCGCCAGCCGGCGCCAAGTTCCTCGTTGCCCAGAAAGCCGATGCGGTCGGGCTGCATCACGCCCTGCAGCATCGCGGCCTGCGGGCCACCCGCGCGATCGTTCACATACGCGACGCCGGCATCCAGGCTGCCGTACAGCGTCACGCTGCTCTGTGCATGGGCAGCGCTTGCGGCCGCTGCATTCAATACCGCGAAAGTCATGGCCGCGCGGCGGCGGCGTGCCGACGTCTGCATCGGAGTCTCCTCGTTGTATGGGGAATGCGCTCGTTCACGCTTATTCGACGGCTTTCGCATAGCCACCGGGACGGGCGTAACGCAGCCCCATCGCCCCGATCGCGACAGCGGCGCAAACGATCGGCACGATCAGCATCATGAAGACGCCTGACAGCCCCATCGCGCTCGCCATCACCAGCGCGCCGACGAACGAGCCCGCGATCGCGCCGAGCCGGCCGACACCGAGCGCCCAGCTCACGCCTGTCACGCGGCTGCCGGTCGGATAGAAATCGGCCGCGAGCGCATTGGCCCCGGTTTGCGAGCCGGCGACGCCGAAGCCGATCCCGAAGATGCCGATGCATAGCGACGGCAGCTCGTCGTAGCGCCACGCGACGAGGAACACGCACAGCGCACCGGCGAGATAGGCGGCCACCAGCACCGCATAAGCGTTGAAGCGATCCATCGCGCGCCCGATCAGGATCGCGCCGACCGTGCCGCCCAGTTGGAACATCGCGGTGACGATCGCCGCCTGCGCGAGATCGAAGCCCGCTTCGCGAAACAGGCTCGGCAGCCAGTTGGTGACGAGATAGACGATCAGCAGGTTCATCCAGAACGCACACCACAGCGCGAGCGTGCCGAACCGCAGCGGTCGCGCGAACAGTTGCGACACCGGCGAGCGCGCCGCGACGCTCGCCGGCTCGTCCGCGACGAAGCGTTGCACACCGTCCGGCGCATCGGGCGACATGCGGCGCAGCAGGGCAGCGACCTGCGCGGCCGGCGCGCGCCGATGGATCAGGAAGCGGATCGACTCGGGCAGCGCGGCGAGCATCACGAGCCCGAGCGCGATCGGCAGCACGCCGCCGATGACGAACATCGCATGCCAGCCGTAACGCGGAATCACGTGCGCGGCGATGAACCCCGCCGCCGCGGAACCGAACGTAAAGCCGCAAAACATCGTCGTGACGACCAGCGCGCGGCGCGCGCGCGGGCTGTACTCGGACGTCATCGCGATCGCGTTCGGCATCGCCGCACCAAGGCCGACACCGGTCAGGAAACGCATCACCGTCAGCGAATGAATTTCCGGCGCGACCGCGCACAGCGTGCTGAACAGGCCGAACGACAGGACCGACCCGACCAGCAGGCGCTTGCGGCCGAGCCGGTCGCCGAGCGGCCCGGCGAAGAACGCGCCAACCGCGAGACCGACCAACCCGGACGCCAGCAACAGCGTGATGCCGGTCGTGCCGGCATGCCAGTCGCCCCGCAACGCGGGCACGACGAAGCCGATCAGCGCAGTATCGAGCCCGTCGAGCGCGACCACGGCGAAACACTGCAAGGCAATCGCCAGTTGAAAACGTGAGAACGGCAGCGCGTCGATCCAGCGCTGCACGTCGAATGCGGGAGTGGGTTGCAAGAGGGTGTCTCCTTCGTTTTATCCTCGCCCGACGGCCTGTGCCTGCCGCGTGCACCGGGCGCGGCGGACGATGCGGCACGCCCGTCTGCTGCGGCCGTTGCCGATCGTCCCGTTCAATATCAACGACTCATTCGTACTGCGAACTCCATTCGATACCACCGAACCGCGCGCTGCCATGCATCGCCGGATTGTTCCGACGAATCGGCGGCGCCCGCTCCGCTCAGTCCAGCTTGAACAAGCGCTTCGCGTTGTCGCGCCCGATCTTCTCCCGGTCGTTGTCGCCGATCTCGGCAGCGTCGAACCACGCGCTCGCCTCCTCCATCGATTCGAACGGATAGTCGGCCGAGAACAGCACGCGGTCGCTGCCGATCTCGTCGATCGCGTTGCGCATCGCGATCGTGCGGAAATTGCCGCTCGTCGTGACGTAGAAATGCGCGCGGAAAGTATCGATGAAGGAGCGCTTCGCCTTCACGCCCATCGGGTTCTTGCCGTTCGGGGACGCCCAGTGCGACGTGCGCCAGATGTTATGCAGCGCGAGCTCGCCGAGATGGCCGAGGATCACGGTCAGGTTCGGGTGTTCGTCGAACAGGCCGCTACCGATCAGGCGCAGCGCATGCACGCCCGTTTCGCGTGAAAACTCCCACGCCGGCCCCATCAGCCACGGATGGCCTTCGATCGCCAGTTGCTGGCTCGGCAGCGGATTGCGCGGGTGCAGGTAGAACGGCACGTCGAGCCGCGCGACCTCGGCCCAGAACGGCCGGTATTGCGGCAGGTCGTAGTAGGTCGCGTTGTCGGCGTGGCCGATCTGCGAGAAGCCGTTGACGAGCGCGCCCTTGAAACCGAGTTCGGTCACCGTCCGCGCCAGCTCGCGCGCGGCGGCGTCCGGGTCCTGCAGCGGCAGCGCCGCGAACGCGCCGAAGCGATCCGGCCGGCGCGCGACCTGTTCGGCCAGCAGGTCGTTCGCGCGCCGCGCGACGTCGATCGCGCGCCCCGTATCGGTGATCGCCTGGACGGCCGGCGCGTTCAGCGACAGGATCGCGTAGCCGATCCCGCACGCATCCATGCGTTCGATGCGCTCCTCCTGCACGTCGAGCAGCTGACGGCGTCGCGCCGGCCAGATGTCGGCGGTAAAGTAGTGTTCGGAATCGCCGATCGTGTCCGGCGTGGCAAAGTGCTCCTCGAGTGCGATCTTGTCCCGCATGCTGCCTCCTGTGAGATCCGGGCCGCCGCGCCACCTTGGTGCGGCGAGTCGGAACCAGCATAGGAGGGCCGCGGCGCCCTGTTAAATTGCGGCGTTGAATACCGTCATTCACGGCATCTATGCCCGCCTACCGACCGACGCGATGGAACACGACCCCGATCTGCGCAACATCGACCTGAACCTGCTGCTCGTGTTCGACGTGCTGTACCGCACACGCAGCACGACGCGCGCCGCCGACGCGCTGCACCTCACGCAGCCGTCGGTCAGCAACGCGCTGAAGCGGCTGCGCACGCTGTTCGACGACGCGCTGTTCGTGAAGACGGCCGACGGCATGCAACCCACGCCGCGTGCGGACGCGATCGCGGCGCGCGTCGACGAAGGGCTCGCGTCGCTGCGCACCGCGCTGCAGGCCGGCCGCGCGTTCGACCCGGCCACGTCGACCCGCACCTTCCGCCTGTACACGAGCGATCTCGGGCAGGCAATCTTCATGCCGCCGCTCGTCGCGCATCTGCGCCGGGTCGCGCCCGGCATCCGGATCGTCACGGCCGATCCGCCGCTCGATGCCGCGCAGCAGATGATGAAGGTCGGGCAAATCGACCTCGCGCTCGGCATGTTCACCGGGCTGCATGCCGATTTCCATCAGCAGCGCCTGTTCCACGAAACCTACGTCGCGCTCGTGCGCAACGACCATCCGACGATCGGCGCGACGCTCACCGCCGAGCAGTTCTTCGCGGCCGACCATGTGAGCTACACGCCCACGGCCGGCAGCCACGCGCACTTTGAAGCGGCGCTTTACGCGCTGTCGCCGCATGCGGGCAGCACGCGCCATGTCGTGCTGCAGCTCGCGCATTCGTTCGGGCTGGAACGCATCGTGTCGTCGAGCGACCTCATCGCGTGCATTCCCAGCCGCCTCGCCCGCGAGCTGGCGCGACTGCAGGATGTGCGCGCGGTATCGCTGCCGTTCGACACGGCGCCAGCCGACATCGCGCAGTTCTGGCATGAACGCTATCAGCGCGACGAAGGGCATCAGTGGTTGCGCACGCTCGTCTACGACCTGTTTCACGACCTTCGCCACAGTGCGTTGCCGTAGTCGCATCGCAAAAAAAACGGGCAACCCAGGGCTGCCCGTATCAACTCCACTTGGTTACAACGTTCTTCTCACGGAACACGGAGCGAACTCCGCGCCGCACAATTTAGTGACGCACGGAAACGCGGTCAATTTGACAAGAACGAAATTGCGTCGCACACCGGCAGGACACAGCGCCGCTCACGCGCCGAGCAACATCCCCGTGCGCACCGGCACCGTGCCCGTCACACGGCCGAGCGGCGCACCCGCCGTGACGAACCGAATCGCGCGACGCATGTAGAACACGCCATCGGTCCCGCTCGAAATCGTCGTGATCGCGTCCGTCAGCGGATTGACGATATCGAACAGCGGATCGCCGGCGCGGATCGTCGCGCCGATCGCCGCGCGGTGCACGAGTATCCCGCTCACCGGCGCATGGAACTGCTCGCTGCCGGCCAGCGGCGTGGCCGGCGCGGCGAGCGGCGGTAGCGGCCTGGGTTCGCCCTGCACCGCGCCGCGCCACACGAGATAGTCGACGAGCGCATCGGCATCGCGTTCCGCATAGTCGTACGTCACGTCGCGCTGGCCGCGGCACTCGACCGTCACGGCCACGGTGCCGGCCGCCATCGGCGTGCCCGCCGGCAAGTGCTGCCGCAATTGCGACCACAGCAGGTGATGCGCATCGTCGAACGCGTGCCCGCCCGAATCCTCGGCGAGCAGCGACACCTCCGAGCCGAGATAACGCGCAAGCGGCTCGACTTCCGGCCATGCGGTATCGCTCGTGTACACGTGCATCACCGCTTCGAGCGAACAATGCAGGTCGATCACCACATCGGCGTCGAACGACAGCTTCAGCAGCGTGAGCTGCAGCGCATCGAACTCCGTGCGCGGCACGATCTCGTCGAGCGCCGCGCCGACGCATTCGCGCACGATCGCGCGATTGCGCTCGCCGTCGTCGCCGAGCCGGTCGCGCGCATGCGCCGCGATCTCCGCGAGCGGCAGGAAGCCGCGATTGAAGTTGCGGCCGCTCGCGAGATCGAAACGGCCGATGAACTGCCCGAGCAGATGATGATTGAGACCGACCGGATTCGCGACCGGCACGAGCACGATCTCGGCCGCGAGCCGGCCTTCGGCATCGAGCTGCGCGAGACGCTGCTTCAGCACGAACGCCGCGAGCATCGCGGGCGTCTCGTCCGCGTGCAGCGCGGCCTGCAGGTAGATCTTGCGGCCGGTGTCGGCCGGCCCGAAATGAAAGCTCGTCAGCGTGCGCTGCGTGCCGATCGACGGCGACAGGAGCGGCGTGGTGCGAATCTGCATCAATGGTCTCGAACGAAATGAAAACGAAGAAGCCGGTGAAACGTCGAGGTCGCTCGGCGCTCAGTCGCCATACGGGTTGAAGTCGAAATACTTCTTCGCGATCCGGTCGTACGTGCCGTCTTTCAGCATCGACGCGATCGCGCCGTCGATCGACGCCTTGAGCGCCGTATCCGACTGCCGCATGCCGATGCCGACGCCGCGATCGCCCAGGTCGAGCGGTGCGCCGACGAACGCGAAGCCCTTGCCCTTCGGCGTGCGCAGGAAGCCGTAGTCGGCTTCCACGGTGCCGAGCAACGCCGCGTCGAGGCGGCCGTTGACGAGATCGGCGAACACGTCGTCCTGGCTCTTGTACGGCATCACGCCGACACCGGCCGGCGCCCAGTGCGCGAGCGCCCACGATTCGAACTGCGTGCCCGACTGCACGCCGATGCGCTTGCCCGCAAGCGACGCGGTCGTGCTGTCGACGCCGCTGCCGGGCCGCGCGACGAGCCGCGACTTGAAGCGGAACAGCTTCGACGAGAACAGGATCTGCTTCTCGCGCTTCTCGGTGATCGCCATCGACGACAGGATCGCGTCGATCTTGCGCGCCTGCAGCGCGGGAATCATCCCGGAGAATTCGAGCTCGACCCACTGGCAGCGCAACTGCGCGCGGCGGCAGATCTCGTTGCCGAGATCGACGTCGAAGCCCTTCAGGCTGCCGTCCGGCGCCTTCGAATCCATCGGCGGATAGGTGGGATCGATGCCGAGGCGCACGGGGCGCGCATCGAGTGCGTGCGCGGAACCGGCCGCGAGCGCAAGGCATAGGGAAACGAGCGGCAGGAAGGGACGTTTCATGGTCGACGAAGGCGGGACGATGGGCAAACGGCACGAGCCGGACTGCCTGCGATCGTAGTGCGCACGCGCCGCCGCCGGAATCGCCCGCTGCCTTATCATGATCACTTTTCCCGATCACCGGCCAAGCGCTTGCCCATGGCGTTCACGCTCTCCCAGCTCCGCATCTTCCAGGCCGTCGTCGAGCACGGCAGCCTGCGCGCGGCCGCACGCGCGCTCGATCTCGCGCAGAGCGGCGTCACGCAGCAGCTGCAGAGCCTCGAGGCGACGCTCGGCGCGACGCTGTTCACGCGCACCAATCGCGGGATCGTGCCGACGGCCGTCGGCCAGCGGCTGCTCGCGCGCTCCGGGTCGATCCTCGGCGAATGCGAGCAGGTCGAGCGGGAAATCCGGCAACTGAGCGGCGCGTACGAAGGCACCGTCACGCTCGGCCTCGTGGCCGAACCGCTGATCGATGCGTTCGCGCCGGTGCTGAGCGCGTTCCGTGCGCGCTTCGACAAGGTCGACGTGCACCTGCGTACCGGCACGTCGCGGATGATGATCGGCTGGCTGCGGGAAAGCGCGGTCGATTTCGCGATCGCGCTCGTCGCGAAGCAAACCGACACGACCGATCTCGCGGTCACGCCGCTGCGTGCGTCCGCGCCGGTGGTCGTGTGCCGCAACGGGCATCCGGCGATGCATGCGCAATCGCTCGCCGAACTGGCCGACTACGCATGGGTGTCGACACGCTCGCCGAACCTGAGCGCGGACCCCGTCGTCAACCGGCTGCTCGCGTACTTCGACGTGCATGGCCTGCCGCCGCCGAAGATCCTCGCCACCGTCGAAGGGATGTTCGAGACGTTGCAACTCGTCACGCAGACCGATTGCCTGTCGCTCGAAACCGAAGCCGTGACGCGGCACGGGCCGTTCGCCGGCGCGCTCGCGAAAGTGCCCGTGCGCGAACAGGCCGAATCGCAGGACATCTGCCTGCTGCAACGCGCGGCCGTGCCGCTGACGCCCGCCGCGCAGGAACTCGCGACGATGCTCGCGTCGTACCTGAGGGTGGTGCACGGGCGGTAAGCGCGTATTGCCGCCGGCCGCCCGTCGTGCCGAGCTGCGCCGCGTGTCAGTCGATCGAATCCCGCGCCGTCTCGCGCAGCATCGCCACCGCGATCAACGACAGCACCACGCATGCGGCCACGTAACCGGCCGGCGCGAGCTTGCTGCCGGTCGTCTTCACGAGCCAGGTCGCGATCAACTGCGCGGTGCCGCCGAAGATCGTTACCGCGAGCGCATACGCGATCGAGATGCCGGTCGCGCGCACGTGGCGCGGCAACGACTCGCACATCAGCGCCATTTCCGACGCCGAGCCGAGCGAATAGAACAGCAGCATCAGCGCGGTCAGCGGCAGGATCACCGACAGCGTCGGGTGATGGTTCATCAGCCAGAACGCCGGGAACAGCAAGGCGACCAGCACGCCGCGGCCGACGAAGATCGGCAGGCGCCGGCTGCCGAGCCGGTCCGACAGCCAGCCGAACAGCGGGCACGTGACCAGCATCACGCAGCCCGATGCGACGCCGACGAACATCGACAGCTTCATCGGCAGGCCGAGCGTGTGAATCGCGTAGGTCGGCATGTAGAACGTCAGGATGTAGGTCGACACCGTACCGCCCATCACCGTGAGCATCAGCAGCAGCACCGTGCGCGTGTGCTTCGAGAACAGCTCGTGCAGCACGCCGCGTTCGATGCCGTGATGGCTGTCGCCGGGCGCATCGTCAGCGAGCCGGCGGCGCAAGAACATCCCGACCGGCGCGATCAGCACGCCGACGAGAAACGGCAAGCGCCAGCCCCAGCCTTCCAGCGCATCCTTCGTCATCGTGTTCGACAGCAGCGCCGCGAAGCCCGAGCCCATCAGCGCGGCGCCACCCTGCGTCGCGAGCTGCCAGCTCGCGCGGAACGCGCGGCGCGACGTGCCGCCCTGTTCGAGCAGCGTCGATGTCGCCGCGCCGAATTCGCCGCCCTGCGAGAAGCCCTGCATCAGCCGCGCGAACACAACCAGCAGCGGCGCGGCCACGCCGACCTGCGCATACGTCGGCGCGATCGCGATCAGGCCCGTGCCGAGCGCCATCAGCATGATCGTCAGGTTCAGCGCGGCCTTGCGCCCCTTGCGGTCCGCATAGACGCCGAGCACGACGCTGCCGAGCGGCCGCGTGAAGAAGCCGGCGGCGAACGTCGCGACCGACAGCAGCAGCGACGTGGTCGGGTCGCTCGACGGGAAGAACAGCTTGCCGATCAGCACCGCGAAGAAGCCGTACACGGTGAAATCGAAGAATTCCAGCCAGTTGCCGATCACGGCCGCGGCAATCGCACCGCGCCGCGTGACGGCCGGTGCGCCTGGCGCGTGGACTTCGGCCGCCCCCGTCGACGCGGGGTGCAGCGCGAGATGGTCTTTCTGCATCGCTATCCTCTCCTGTCAATGCGCCGGAAGCGCCGGCCGCTCGCGCCGCCGCCGGCATCACTGCCCCAGGTAACGCTCCACGAGACGCGTCCAGTACGCCGCGCCGATCGGCAGGTTGCGATCGTTGAAGTCGTATTTCGGGTTGTGCACCATGCAGCCGTCCTCGCCTTCGCCGTTGCCGAGCCGCACGAACGAGCCCGGCCGCTGCTGCAGCATGAACGCGAAATCCTCGCTGCCCATCAGCAGGTCGGTCTGCTCGACCACATGCGCGTCGCCGACGAGTTCGCGCGCGACCTGCGCGGCGAAATCCGTTTCGGCATCCGTATTGACGACGACCGGATAGCCTTCGATGTATTCCACGTGCGCGGTTGCGCCGTAGCTCGCGGCCTGCGTTTCGGCCAGCTCCGTGATGCGGCGCTTGAGCAGCGCGCGCACGTCGGGGCTGAACGAGCGCACGCTGAGTTCGAGACGCGCGCCGTTCGGGATCACGTTGTTCGCGGTGCCCGCGTGCATCGAGCCGACCGTGACGACCGCCGGTTGCGACGGATCGACGTTGCGCGCGACGATCGTCTGCAGCGCCATCACGATGCTCGCCGCGACGACCACCGGATCGACCGTCAGGTGCGGCCGGGCCGCGTGGCCGCCGACGCCTTCGATCGTGATGATCGCCTTGTCGCCGGCCGACATGAACGGGCCGCGCCGCGTGAGGAACACGCCGGGGGCCGCGCCCGGATGGTTGTGCATGCCGAACACGGCATCGCACGGGAAGCGCTCGAACAGGCCGTCGTCGATCATCTTCTTCGCGCCGCTGTCGACGCCGTGCTCTTCCGCCGGCTGGAAATACAGGTGCACGGTGCCGGAAAAATTGCGTGTCTTCGCGAGATGCTGCGCGGCGCCGAGCAGCATCGTCGTGTGGCCGTCGTGGCCGCACGCGTGCATCTTGCCGTGCGTGCCGCTCGCGTAGGGCAGCCCCGTCGCCTCGATGATCGGCAACGCATCCATGTCGGCGCGAATACCGATGCTGCGCGTGCCGTCGCCCACGCGCAGCGTGCCGACCACGCCCGTCTTGCCGACCCCGCGCGTCACCTGCCAGCCCCACTGTTCGAGCTTCTCGGCGACGAGCGCGGCCGTGTCGTGCTCCTCGTACGCGAGTTCGGGGTGGTGATGGATGTGGTGACGGATCTCGCGCAACCCGCCGGCGGCGGGCATCAGATCCTCGACTTCGGTGAATCGGGTATCGGTGGACATCAAGGGGCTCCGGCTGTTTGTCTGCGCATGCAACGGGTGCGTGCGGGAAAGCGAGCCACTATATCCAGCCGATATCGGTTCAATAAGATGCGGAATTTTTCACCGCGATAAGGTTTTTTAATCAGGGTTAGTGCTGATCCCCAGTTTGGCCATGCGGCTTTCGATCTATGCAAATCCGTACAGCTTCGCCGGGTTCGTGACGAATATCCGTTGCTGCCAGTCCGCACGCCCGATCCAGCCAGCGATCACGTCCAGCAAGCCTGCATCGTCCGGCTTGTCCGTCTTCTGCGTCGGGTGTGGCCAGTCGGTGCCCCACAGCATGCGCTCCGGCGCCATGTCGATCAGCGCCTTCGCGACCGGCGCGACGTCGTCGTAGGCAGGCGCGCCCGTCTTGCTGTCGACGTACGGCCCCGACAACGTGATCCACGTATGGCCCTTGTCGACGAGGCGTTGCGCAGTCCGAAACGCGGCCGACGAGAGCCCGCCGGGCTGCGGCACGTGCGCGATATGGTCGATGACGAGCGGACACGGCAGCACCGCAAGATGACGCTCGAGCTCCGGCAGCCGCGCGCCCTGCACCACCAGCTCGATATGCCAGCCGAGGTTCGCGATGCGCGCGGCGAGCGGCGCCAGCATGTCGAGCGTCGTCGCGCCCGGATAGCTCAGGTTGAACCGGATCGCACGGACGCCGCCGCGATCGAGCATCCGAAGTTCGTCGTCGCTCACGGTGCCGTCGACGACGGCCACGCCGCGGGCGTCGTCGCCGAACCGCGCGAGCGCCGCCAGCGTGCAGCGGTTGTCCGTCCCGTACGTCGACGGCGTCACGACCACGTTGCGCTTCACGCCGACGCGCGTCTGCACGCGCCGGTATTGCGCGACGGTCGCATTCGGCGGGCGCAGCGTCGTGCCCGGCGCGACCGGGAAGCGGTCGTCGTAGATGTGCATGTGGCAGTCGATCGCCCCTTCGGGCAGCCGAAACGCCGGCCGCTCGATGCCGCTCGACCACGTTTCGTCGGCCGCGGCCAGCCTCGGCAATGCAGCCGAAGCCAGCGTCGCGCCGGCGATCCGGAGAAATTCGCGTCTCGCGATGCGCGCCATGATCAGATGGTCTCCGTCTTGCCGACCAGCTTGCCCGCCGAATGATTGCGCGTGAGCAGCAGCAGCGTCGCGACGCTCACGAGCGTGAGGATCGCGAGCGGCATCAACGCGAGCGCATAGCTGCCCGTCGCCGCCTTCACCCACCCGTACACGTTCACCATCAGCCCGCCGCCAAGCAGGTTCGCGATCGCATTGACCGTCGCGAGCCCGGCCGCCACGGTGCTGTTGGACAGCATGTCGGTCGCCAGCGCCCAGAACGGGCCCTTGAACGAATACGCGCCGACCAGCACCGCGCAGAGCATGCAGACCGTCGGCAGCAGCGATCCGCTCAGCGACGTCGCGAACAGGCCCACGCCGATCAGCAGCATCGGCACGACCGTGTGCCAGCGCCGTTCGCCGACGCGGTCCGAGCGACGGCCCCAGTAGACCATCAGGACGGAGGCCACCGCGTAAGGCACCGAATTCAGCAGGCCGGTCTCCATGACGGTCAAGCCGAATGACTTCAGCAACTGCGGCTGCCACACGGACAGCGTGCTGCCTGCCGCGGAAGCGCACGTGTCGACGAGCGCGAGGCACAGCACGTAGCGGTTGCGGAACAACTGCGTGAGCGGCAGCGACGGCACTTTCTTGCGTGTCTTGTGACCGGCGGCCAGCGCGGTCGTGAGCCACGCGCGCTCGTCGTCGTCGAGCCACCTCGCGTCGTCCGGCTTGTTCGTCAGCACGAACAGGCACGCGACGCCGAGCAGCACGGTCGGAACGCCTTCGAGGATGAACAGCCAGTGCCATCCGCGCAGGCCCCAGACGCCGTCCATCTGCAACAGCAGCGCGGAGATCGGCGAGCCGATGAAGCTCGCGGCCGGAATCGCGACCATGAACGTCGCGACGATCCGCGCACGATACTGCGCGGGAATCCAATACGACAGATAAAGCAGCACGCCGGGGAAAAAGCCGGCCTCGGCCGCACCCAGCAGGAAACGCAGCACGTAGAACGTCGTCGCGTTGTGCACGAGCGCGGTCGCCGCCGACACGATGCCCCACGTGATCATGATCCGCGCGATCCAGATCCGCGCGCCGTATTTCTGCAGCGCGAGATTGCTCGGTACTTCGCAAAAGAAGTATGAAATGAAGAACAGGCTGCTGCCGAAACCGAACACCTGCGCCGACATCCCGAGGTCATGGTTCATCTGCAGCGACGCCATCCCCACGTTGCCCCGGTCGATGAAGGCAAGCAGGTAGCAGATCATCAAAAATGGAATGAGTCGCCAGACGACCTTGCGTATGGTCCGGCGCTCGATCGCGGACGCTTCCATGAAACCGGTGTGCATGTTGTCTCCGTTTATTGTGCGCCTGTGCGCGTACCTGTAAACCGTTGCCACGCGATGACCGCGATGACGCCGCACGCGAGCACGGCGGCCATCGCGGCGAAGGTGTGTCGCACGCCGAGCGCCTCGGATGCGCTGCCGACGAGCAGATAACCGAACGGCATCGTGCCGTTGTAGGCCATGCCGTACATCCCGACGAGCCCCCCGCGCACGTGATCCGGACACTGGCGCTGAATGGTCGCGTTCGTCGACGTGGCCGCGAACGTGAGGCTGAAGCCGAGTGCATAGAACGCGGGGATCGATCCCGCCGCATCGGTGGTCGCGGCCAGCACGGCCAGCGCGCCGACGGCCGTCCACGGCGCATACGCGATGAACCGGTGCGAGGCGCGCGGCCCGAGCGCCGACGACAGCAGCACCGCCGCGCTCAACGACCCGGCGCCGGCGCACGCGAAGAACACGCCGGTAAAGCGCGCCGCGTCGTGAAAGCCCTGGTCCGCGAGCAGCGGCACGAGCGTCTGGTAGCTGCCGGCGAACAGGCCGATGCACGCGAGAATCGGCAGATAGCGTGCCGAGAACGCATCGGACAGCACGTAGCCGACCGCGTCGCGCAGGCCGCTCTCCGCGCGCGACGGGCGATCCGCCGTCGCCGCCCGGATCGACCGCACGCACGCCGCCATGAAGCACAGCGCGAGCGCATAGATCGCGAACGACGTCCTGGGGCCCAGCGTCGGATAGACGAAGCCGGCGATGGTCGGGCCGACCATGCGCCCGACGTTGTAGACCATCGTGTTCATCGCGACCGCGTTGGAGGTATGGGTCGCATCCTGCAGGCTCGTCAGCAGCAGAACCTGCCGCGCCGGCGTTTCCACCGCGCTCGACACGCCGATCGCCAGCGCATGCGCGAGGATCAGCTTCACGCCGAGCAGGCCGATCAGCGACAACGTGAAGAGGCTGCCCGTTAGCAGCAGCGACGTCGTCAACACGCATAACGTCACGCGGCGCGCATTGGCCGAGCCGATGCGGGAGCCCGCCACCGGTGCGACGATCAGCTGCGGCCCGTACAGCAGAAAGTTGAGCAGCGCGAGGATCGCCGCCGAGCCGGACAGGTGATAGATCAGCAGATTCAGCGTGACGTTCTGCGTCCAGCTGCCGAGCACCGACGCGACCTGCCCGCTCAGGTAGCGCCGCAGCGACGCCTCCGACAGCGCGGGAAACAGCCTGTTCACCCACCCCGCCTGCGTAGCCACGTTCATGACAGCGCCTTTCCGCGCGTTTCGGGCGCGAACAGCACGACCGCCGCCGCGGCGATGAACGCGACGATCGTCGTCGCGAGTCCGAGCACGAAGCCGCCCGACGTCGACGCCAGCGCACCGATGACCAACGGCGCGATGAAACCGCCGAGCCGGCCGCCGTTGTACGCGAGGCCCATGAAGAACCCGCGCGATGCCGTGTTGCCGATGATCTCCGCGAGGAACGGACCGGCACCCGCAAAGATGCCGTTCACGCTGAAGCCGGTCAGAAAGATCGCGGCCATCAGCAGCAACGGATTCGCCGACACGATGTACACGCCGACGGCCACCGCACCGACCAGCAGGTAGGCCAGGAACATCGGCCGCCGGCCGAGCCGGTCGACCCATGCCGAGAACAGCAGGAACCCGGCGATCGCACCGAACTGAAGCGCCAGCACGAACTTCAGGCTATGCACGAAGTCGAGGTGCTTCACCGTGATGAGGAACGTCGGCGTCCACGTGAATACACCCCAGTAGAGGTACTGCAGAAAGAAGATGAAGCAGAAAGCGGTGAGCAGGCCGCGCACGTTCAGCTTCTCGCGACTTGCCGTGTCGAGCGTGCGGGCCGGCGACTTCGCGTGCCGGCGTTCGAGCCAGATCGGCGATTCCGGCGTCTT
This sequence comes from Burkholderia sp. Tr-20390, assembly GCF_017104595.1. Classification (NCBI taxonomy): domain Bacteria; kingdom Pseudomonadati; phylum Pseudomonadota; class Betaproteobacteria; order Burkholderiales; family Burkholderiaceae; genus Burkholderia; species Burkholderia sp. Tr-20390. The sequence goes on from NZ_JAAGPC010000003.1 coordinate 107,522, forward strand.
GCGCGCAACCCAGAACAGAATGAAGAACGGCGACGCGCCGATCAGGAACAGCAGCCGCCAGCTGTCGCCGGCCAATCCGCCATGCGCGGCGCCGACGATGCCCGAGATCGCGATCGCGAGAATCGCGCCGATCGGCAAGCCCATCTGCATCAGCGCGCCGCCCTTGCCGCGCCGGCTCGGATGCCAGGTCTCCGCGATGAGCGCCGCGCCGGCGGTCCAGGTTCCGCCCATGCCGAGCGCGCCGAAAAAGCGCAACGTCGCGAACGCGTGCGCATCGGGCGCGAATGCGATCAGGCCGGAAAACAGCGAGTAGATGCCGACGCAGAGCAGCGCGGTGCGCACGCGCCCGATCCGGTCCGACACGAAGCCGAACAGGATGCCGCCGACGATCTGCCCGGCCGCCGTGACGCTCGTGAACATGCCGAGCTGCGCCTTGCTCAGCCCGAACTGCAGCGCGAGCGTCGGCAGCAGCAGCGACAGCAGGAACGAATCGTAGCTCTCGAATGTCCAGCCGAGCCCCGCGAGCGACAGCGAACGCCACTCGATACCGGTCACGCGCGTGAGCCCTTTTTCCGCGACTGCGGAATCGATGTCCTGCGTGGCCACGGTTGCACTCGTCTTCATCGGTTGTCTCCGGGAATCGCGACGCGATACGTCGATGCGGCCGTCCGGCTGAACAGCGCGGCCTTTTCATCGGCCGACATCGCGGACGCGAGTCGTTTGAAGGCGTTCCACAGCACGCGATAGCCGAACATCCCCTTGTCGACGGGGAAGTTGCTCTCGAACATGCAGCGTTCGACGCCGAAGAGGTCGACGCAGGTGTCGAAATACGGCTGCCACGCCGCCGCCAGTTCCTGCGACGACGGCGGCAGGTCGCGCGCGGCGAAGTCGAAGCCGAACACGGTCATGCCCGCGCCACCGAGCTTCATGCGCGTGTTCGGCAACGCAGCGAGACGCGCGAGTTGCCGTTTCCATTGCGCATGGACTTCCGCGCGCTGGCCGGCATGCGGACCCACGCCGAGCGGACCGCCGAAATGGTCGATGACGACGGTGACGTGCTCGCATGCGCGCGCGAGTTCGTACAGGTCGTCGAGCTGCGTGTGATAGATCCACGCGTCGAGCGACAGCCCGTAGCGGCCGAGCGTCGCCACGCCACGCCGGAAAGCCGGATCCGACATCCGGTCGCGCGGCGGCGTCACCGGGCTCGATCGCACGTCGGGACTCGCATGCCACGCGAGCGGATTGCGAATCCCGCGCAGTCGGCCGCCGGACACCTGCAGCATCGTGTCGAGCACCGCGTCGAGTTCCGCGCCGAGCGACAGATCGGCGCCGCCGACGATGGCCTCGCAGCATCGCGTGGGGCCGTACGCGCCGCTGTCGAACATCGCGGCGACGCCGCTCGCGAATTGCACTTCGCCCACCGGCTTGAGCGCCTCCGGCCCGCTCGCACGCAACATCGAGCGGCACTGCACGTAGACCGTCGACACGACCCGATGTCCGCTGCGCACGTCCGCACCGAACTCGTCCGCGAGATAGCGACCGGTCTGTCGATCCCACAGGTGATGATGGGCGTCGACGATGGCCAGCGCGGGTTCGAGCACCGGCTCGTCGCGCAAGGCGAGCCACTCGGGCCGGACGGGAAGATGGGGCGCGTGAACGGTCTGCATCGCGCTCGCCTTAGAACTTCTGGCGCATGCCGATCACCACGCCCGTCTGGTTGTGATCGGGTGCGACCGTGCCGTAGCCGTTCACGCCGAGCGCGGAGCCGCCCTTGTTGCGCGCGAAACCGGCCGTCGCATAGATATCGGTGCGCTTCGACAGCAGATAGTCGGCACAGAGCACGGCAAGCCACGGATCGGCGCTGGTCGAATGCACGTCCTGGTAATAGGCGGTTGCCGTGACCACGAACGCCGGCGACACCGCGTATTGCGCGCCGGCCCAGTACAGGTTCGCCGCACTGGCTTCGGAACCGTTCGCGACACGGATCGGGTTCGCCGGCAGGAACGCGTTCGACGCATGGAGGTAGCGATAGCCGGCGAATCCCTTCACCGGCCCGATCGCATACGACGCGGCAGCCGTCGCGCGTCGCTCGGTGCCCGTGTTCGTCGCGACGGTGTTGCTGTTGCGCTGCTCGTACGACACGCTCGCGGCGAGCGGCCCTTGCGCGAACGTCAGCGCCCCGCTGAAAAAGCGGCCGGTGAGTTGCGCGCCCGGCACCTCGGCGCCGTACCCGGTGTCGTAGCGGGTGCTATACATGGCCTGCGCCGTCAGCGGACCGAACACGCCGGTGTACTTCGCTGAATTGTCGATGCGCGCGGCCGCCGCGTAGTCGAGCGACAGCAACGAATACCGCGACGACGCGCCCATCGGGTCGAAGGCCACGGCCTGTTCGTAGAAGAGCGCATTCTGGCGGCCGAACGTCAACTGCTGGCCCCGGTACGCCAGCCCGACCCACGCCTGCCGGCCGAAAATCCGCGACGTCGTGGCGGCATTCGAACCGAGGCCTTTCGTCGACTGCGCGGTCGTGCCGTCATTGATGTTGAAGCCGTCTTCCAGCTGGAAAATGGCCTTCATGCCGGCGCCGAGATCCTCGACGCCCTTCAATCCCCAGCGCGAACCGGACAGATTGCCCGACACTTCGCGCGTCTGCGCGCCGCCGGTGCTCGTGTTGTTGATGTGCTCGATGCCGACGTCGGCAATGCCGTACAGCGTGACGCTGCTTTCTGCCTGGGCGGCACCGCACCACGAGGTCGCGCTCGCGACGGTGATGGCGCCGAGCACGAAGCGGGAGGTCGGGCGGGTATTGCGGCTGGCCTGATTCGACAACATGGAGTCTCCAAACTGTTTTTTATGGGTGGGGCTGACGAAGGAAAATTCAGGGCTCTCGGGCGACAGGCGCTTCGCCGGCGCCCGAGCCCGGATCGCCGAGCCAAGCGATGGTCAACGCGCCGAGCAGCAGCACACCCGACACGGCGATGAGCGGCGCGGTGAAGCCGCCGGAGAATTGCTTGAGCGCGCCGATCAGCGACGGCCCGACGAAGCCGCCGAGATTGCCGACCGACACGATCAGCGCGAGTCCGCCCGCGGCGGCACGGCCGGTGAGGAATCCCGACGGGATGGCCCAGTACGTCGCCTGGAACGCGAGGATCCCGCTCACCGTGACGCACAGTGCGATCAGCTTGAAAACCGGCGCATGAATGAAGGCGCTCGCACACAACGCCACCGCGGCGACCGCCAGCGCACCGGCGACATACGGAATGCGGTTGGCCGCGCGATTGGCGAGACGCGCCCACCAGAGCATCACACCGGCACCGATCGCATACGGAATGGCCGTCAGCCAGCCGACCACCGCGTGTTCGACGCCGAACTGCTTGATGATCTGCGGCATCCACAAGCCGACGCCGAGCGAGCCGACGATCCCGCAGAAGTTGACGAACGCGAGCACGAACACGCGCCAGTTCGTCATCGCGTCGCGCAGTTTGCTGCCGTGCTTCGCGCCGATGTCGCGCTGCTCGAACGCGAGGCGTTTCGCGAGCGACGCCTTCTCTTCGTCACTGAGCCACGCGGCTTTCTCGGGACGGTCGGCCAGCACGAACAGGCACGCGATGCCGAGCATCACCGCAGGGACGCCTTCGATCAGCAGCAGCCACTGCCAGCTGCGCAGCCCGTGCAGGCCGCCGAGTTCGAGCAGCGCACCGGAAATCGGCGAGCCGATCATGTTCGCGACGGGGATGCCGACGAGGAAGGCGGCCGTCACCTTCGCGCGCCACTTGCCGGGAAACCAGTGCGTGAAATACAGGTAGATGCCGGGCGTGAAGCCCGCCTCGGCAAGCCCGAGCAGAAAGCGCGCCGCCGCAAAGCTTTTCGGTCCGACGACGAACGCCGTCGCCATCGAGAACAGGCCCCATGTGATCATGATTCTCGCGATCCACACGCGCGCGCCGACCTTCTGCATGATCAGGTTGCTCGGAATCTCGAACAGGAAGTAGCCGATGAAGAACAGGCCGGCACCGACACCGAATTGCTCCGCCGTCAGACCGAGATCCTTGTTCATCGTGAGCGCGGCAAAACCGACGTTGGTCCTGTCGAGATAGCTGATCACGTAGCAGACGAAGATGAACGGCAGAATGCGCCGGAACGCCTTCGCGAGCGTGCGCTCGCTGGCCGCGTAATCGTCGCCGGCCAGGCGCTCCGCGGACGAGGCGTCGGCGCGCGGTGCGTCATCGCCGGCACGCAGCGCGTGCGAAATGGTCATGCTTGTCTCCTTCGTCGCGCGACTGGCGGCGCGATCTTTCGGCATACGGGCGGGAAACCGGTGAGCGGCTTCCCGGTTCGCGGGTGTCAGTCCTTGTTCGCGGCCTGTTTTGGCAACGGGCCGGCAATGCGCATGTCCGCTTTCAGGACCGAACCGGATGTCGATTCGGTGATAAAGAGCGTCTTCATGTCGGCGCCGCCGAAGCACACGCTCGTGAGCGACGCCCCTTTCGGCCCGGTCAGGATCTCGACGGGCTCCGCGCAGTGGTTGAGCACCCACACGCGGCCGAGCCCCGGATTCGCGACGAACAGCCGGCCTTCGAGATCGACGGTGAGGCCGTCGGGGCCGCTCGGCCCGTAGGACGTGAAGAACGGGCTGACCTTGGTGACCGATCCGTCGGCTTGCAGCGGCATGCGCCACACCGCGTTGCCGCGCGTCATCGCGACGAACAGCACCTTCTCGTCGCGCGACAGCACGAGCCCGTTCGGGCTCGGGCAGGTGCCGAGCAGCATGTCGAGCTTGCCGTCGGGCGAGAGCCGATACACGCGGCCCGTCGGATCGTGCAGCCCGGTCTGCCCCTGGTCGGTGAAATAAATGTTGCCGGCCGAGTCGAACGTCAGGTCGTTCACGCCCTTGAAGCGCTCGGTGTTGCGGCGCTCGAGATACGGGCGAATTTCACCGCGCTCGATATCGAGCAGCATCAGGCCGTTCCGGTAGTCGGTGATGATCAGGTGCGCTGCGTCGAAGCGCTTCATTCCGTTGGGCTCGCCGTCGTATTCGACGACGAGATCCCATTCTCCCGACGGCGAAATGCGGAAGATGCGCCCGTGCGGAATGTCGGTCACGAACAGATAGCCGTCGGGATCCCACACCGGCCCTTCGAGAAACGAATCGGTGACCATGCCGCCGCGATTCGCGCGTGCCCATTCCGTGCGGACGTCCGGCTTGCGAAACTTCTCCGGCATGCGCGTGAACACGTCGGCTTCGCGCACGTCGGGGTTCGTCAGATAAAACATGCGTACCTCGATGTCCAGGGTTCAAGCCGCGCTGTGCGCGCGTTCGTCGAGCACCGCGAGGACGTTGGCCGCCGCACCCTTGCCCATGTTCACGTACGCGGCATCGCTCACGCCGCCGACATGCGGAGACAGAATCACGTTGGGGATCTGCTGGAACGGGTGCGGCACCGTCATCGGTTCCACGTCGAAGCTGTCGAGCCCGGCCGCACGCAAGTGGCCGCTCGCCAGCGCGTCGGCCAGCGCGGCTTCGTCGATCAGGCCGCCGCGCGCGGTATTGACGAGAATCGCCCCGCGCTTGAAACGCGCGAGCGTGTCGCGGTCGAGCATCCGGCGGTTGTCGGCCGTCAACGGACAATGCAGCGACACGACGTCCGACGCCGCGTACAGCGTGTCGAGCGGCACGAGCTTCACGCCGGCGGGCGCTTCCTTCGCGAACGGATCGAACGCGAGCACCTTCATGCCGAACGCCGCGCCGATCGCGGCCACGCGCCGACCGATCGCACCGAGCCCGACGAGGCCGAGCGTGCGCCCGTCGAGTTCGACGGACTTGTGCGTCGACTTGTCCCAATGGCCTTCGCGCATGCGGATATCGAGCTGCGGAACCGACTTCGCACACGCGAGCAGCAGCGCCCAGGCGTGCTCGGCGACGGCGGCCGCATTCGCGCCGACCGCGGCGCGCACCGCGATGCCGCGCGCGGCAGCGGCGTCCTGATCGATCACGTCGATGCCGCTGCCGTGCTTCGAAATCACCCGCAGGTTTTCGGCGGCGTCCATGATGCGGGCGTTGATCTTGCCGTACCGGACGACGATCGCGACCGGCTTGTGCTGGGCGCAGAGCGCCACGATGTCGTCCTCGGTCGGTTGCTTGCCGGCGAACACGACGTCGAACTGCGCAAGCATCTCGAGCGCTTGCGGCGCGAGGTCGGCGGCGGTCACCAGGACCACGGGCTTGTGCGAAGCGATCTGCATCAGAGTGCCTCGCCTTCGGCCAGCATGCCGGCTGCGCGCAGCTCCTTCTCGATCCAGCCCGGACGAAGGTCGCCCTTGTGGATCGCTGCGATACGCGCGGTTTCGAAGTCGAGCTTTTTCTGCGCCAGATCGACGATACGCGCGACGTCCGCGCGCGCAATGACGACGACGCCGTCGGCGTCGCCGACCACCAGGTCGCCCGGATTCACCGCCGTGCCGCCCAGCGAGATCGGCGCATTCACGCGCCCCGCGACGCTTTTGGTCGGGCCGCACGGATTGAGGCCGGCCGCGAAGACCGGATAGTCGCCGTTGGCCAGTTCGTGCGCGTCGCGCACCGCGCCGTCGATGACGATGCCGGCGATGCCGCTCGCCTTCGCCTGCGCCGCCATGATTTCGCCGAGCAGCGCGCACGAGATGTCGCCCTTGCCGTCTACCACGACGACGTCGCCCGGTTTCGCGACGGCGAGCGCCGCATGGATCGCCAGGTTGTCGCCCGCGCGGACTTCGACCGTGACCGCCGGGCCGGCGACCTTCATCTTCGGCGACAACGGCCGCACGCGGCCATGCACCGTGCCGCGGCGGCCCGCGACGTCGGCCAGGATCGCGGCCTGGTAGCGCGCGGCCGCCTGAACGAGTTCCGGCGAGACGCGTTCGATGTCGCGGGTGATCGGCGAAAGGCTGGCGGATGTGTTGCTCATGATTCGACCTCAGGTTGTTCGTTGTACTCTGTACAACACTGGTGTACATGGTGAAATCAATATAACCAGAGGAGACGCGTCATGGCACTGGCGTTTACCCTTTTACGTGGTAAACCAGCGTTTTACTCTGTACAATTCCGGGTGAATGTCGACCGGAGAAAAGGAATGGGAAACGACGGTGTCGTTGCCGTGGAAAAGGCGCTTTCGCTGCTGGACTGCTTCAAGCCCGGCGCCGAATCGCAATCGCTCGCGACGCTGTCGCAGGCATCCGGCATGCACAAGACGACGGTCTATCGGCTGATGAACTCGCTGGAGCGAATGGGCTATGTCGTGCGCGCGCAGTCCGGCAACTACTCGCTTGGGCACCGCGTGCTGTACCTCGGCAAGCTGTACGAGCAGTCCTTCCATCTGTCCACGGTGGTCGAACCGGCGCTGCATGCGCTGGCCGCGCTGACGAAGGAAAGCGCATCGTACTACGTGCACGACAGCGGGCACCGGCTCTGCCTGTTTCGGGTCGAGCCGTCCGAAGGCCTGCGTGAAACGCGGCTCGCGGGGACGATGCTGCCGCTCGATGACACGGCCATCAGCCAGGTGATCCGTTTCTGGGGACTCGGCGAACCGATCTATGACAGGCCGCCGGCACTGCCCCTCTTCACCGCGGGTGCGCGCGATGTGCATACGGCAGCGTTCGCGGTGCCGGTTTTCGGCGCCGGCGACAAGTTCATGGCGGCGCTGACGCTTTCCGGTCCTGCATCCCGCCTCAGTGTCGCGCACGAGTCGGGCGAGCTGGATCGACCGCAGCTGGATGCCGCCGCCGATCTATCGCGGAAGCTGGGCGCGAGTGTCGCGCTCTGCGAGCACATGTACGGCAGTTGATCGCCGCTTTGGCAAAGGTCGGGTTCAGGTCGACGCGCCGTTCGTCGCCTGCCCGCGGACATGTTCGCACGACGCCACGCGCGGGCCGGGTGCGTGACACCTGCAGCGCAGCACCGACGCGACGGCCCGTCCGACCGGCCCGGCACACGGGCCATTGATTTTTGAGGCGAACGGTCTATTATTCCGCCATGGAAGCTCGAATCGATCCGCCTCGCCGCCGCGGCAGGCCGCCCAAGCAGCACGACGACCTCGTCGCCACGCGTGACATGCTGTTGCGCACCGGGCTCGAGACCCTCACCGAAAAGGGCTTTTCGGCCACCGGGCTCGACGAGATCCTCGGGCGCGCCGGCGTGCCGAAGGGCTCCTTCTATCACTACTTCGACAACAAGGAAGCGTTCGGCCTCGAACTGATCGACCGTTACGCCGACTTCTTCGCGCGCAAGCTGGATCGCCATTTCAGCGACCTGGCACGCTCGCCGCTGCAGCGCGTACGCGCGTTCGTCGACGACGCCCGCGACGGCATGGCCCGCTACGCGTACAGCCGCGGCTGCCTGATCGGCAACCTCGGGCAGGAAATGGGCGCGTTGCCCGAAAGCTTCCGCGAACGCCTGCGCACCACGTTCGAGGACTGGCAACGCCGCCTCGCCGAATGCCTGGCCGCCGCGCAGCAAGCCGGCGAACTGGCCGGTTCGGCCGATCCCGCCGAGCTGGCCGCATTCTTCTGGATCGGCTGGGAAGGCGCCGTGCTGCGCGCGAAGCTGGAGCGCAGCGACAAACCACTGACCCTGTTCGCGCAGTTTTTCTTCAACGGACTGCCGCGCCGCTGAATTTTTTTGCCATTAACTAGACGATCGGTCTAGAAAGGAGGACACATGTTTCAAGGCATCGTGATCGACAGGCATGAAACCGGCCAGCAGGCCCGGCTCCAGACGCTGGACGACGCGCAGTTGCCCGCCGGCAACGTGACGATCCGCGTCGGCTATTCGACGCTGAACTACAAGGACGGGCTGGCGATCACCGGCAAGAGCCCGGTGGTCCGCAAGTTCCCGATGGTGCCCGGCATCGATCTGGTTGGCGAAGTCGAAGCGAGCACGCACCCGGACTATCGCCCCGGCGACCAGGTCGTGCTCAACGGCTGGGGCGTCGGCGAGACGCATTGGGGTGGCCTCGCGCAGAAGGCCCGCGTCGACGGTGACTGGCTGGTGCCGCTGCCGTCCGCCTTTTCTCCGCAACAGGCGATGGCCATCGGCACGGCGGGCTACACCGCGATGCTGTGCGTGATCGCGCTGGAGCGACACGGCGTGCGCCCGGACGACGGTGAGATCGTGGTGACCGGCGCGGCAGGCGGGGTGGGCAGCGTCGCGACCGCCATCCTCACCAAGCTGGGATATCGCGTGGTCGCGGTAACGGGCCGCCCCGCCGATGCCGACTACCTGCGGCAGCTCGGCGCGGCGGAGATCCTCGAACGGTCGCAATTCAGCGAGTCCGGCAAGCCGCTGGGCAAGGAGCGCTGGGCCGGCGCGGTCGACGTGGCGGGCAGCCACGTGCTCGCCAACGTGTGCGCGACCACGCGCTACCGCGGCGTCGTGACCGCCTGCGGCCTGGCCGCGGGCTTCGATTTCCCCGCGACCGTCATGCCGTTCATCCTGCGCGGCGTTACGCTCGTCGGGATCGACAGCGTCATGTGCCCGCGCGCCGATCGCCTGGAAGCGTGGCGCCGGCTCGCGTCCGACCTCGACGTCGGGAAGCTGGGCGCGATCAGCCACCAGGTCGGCCTGGGCGACGTCATTCCGCTTGCCGAGGAATTGATCAAAGGCAAGGTGCGCGGCCGCGTCGTCGTCGACGTCAACGCGTGACGCCGCTGACGATCACCCGCGCTGCTTCATTCGGACGGCGGCTCGCGCAGCGAGTCCGCCCGCGCCACGTTATCCAGGAGACCTCATGACCGCCGCACACACCGCCCCCATCAGCCGCTTTCCCGTGCCCGCGCTCGAAGACTTGCCCGAGGACATTCGCGAACGCATCGCGACCGTCCAGGAAAAGTCGGGCTTCATCCCGAACGTATTCCTGACGCTGGCACATCGCCCGGACGAGTTTCGCGCGTTCATGGCCTACCACGACGCGCTGATGGACAAGCCGGGCAACCTGAGCAAGGCCGAGCGCGAGATGATCGTCGTGGCCACCAGCAGCGTGAACCAGTGCCAGTACTGCGTGATCGCGCACGGTGCGATCCTGCGCATTCGCGCGAAGGATCCGCTGATCGCCGACCAGGTCGCCACCAACTACCGCAAGGCCGATATCACCGCCCGGCAGAAGGCGATGCTCGACTTCGCGATGAAGGTGTCGCAGGCCGCGCATCAGGTAGGCGAAACGGACTTCGACACGCTCAAGTCGCACGGCTTCGTCGAAGAAGACGTGTGGGACATCATGGCGATCTCGGCTTTCTTCGGCATGTCCAACCGTATCGCGAACGTGACGAACATGCGGCCGAATGCGGAGTTCTACGCGCTGGGGCGCTGAGCGCACGCGACGCTCGGGGACGCGGCGCCCGCGCTCCGCCCCTAGCGACTGCGGTAAACGACGCCCTCGCCCGGCTTCGGCGCCGCATCGGCCGCCTCGTCGAAACGCTCGCGCGCTTGCGCGATCGGCTCCTTGTTTTTCTCCGCCCACCTGACGAGCGCCATGACGGGCTCCAGCAGCGTTGCGCCGAGCGGCGTGAGCGCATAGTCGACGCGCGGCGGAATCGTCGGGAACACCGTCCGCGTGACCAGCCCGTCGCGCTCCAGCCCGCGCAATGACAGCGTCAGCATGCGCTGCGAAATCCCTTCGATCTCGCGTTTCAGCTCGTTGAAGCGCCGCGAACCGTCGTTCAGCGTCGCGATGATGTAGAGGCTCCACTTGTCGCCGATCCGGTCGAGGATCTGGCGGGTCGCCTGGCAGCCGTCTTCGCTGGGTCGGGGCATGGTGGCAGGAACATCGATGTGACTGGGGCACAACCCTGTGCGTTCTTGTGGGGCCCGGGCGCGAACCCTAGCATTCCACATGCTTTTCGGTAACTGAGTTATCAAAAGTTACCGGGTTCTCATCTTATCCCGAAAGGAACGCTCATGAGCCGCATGCTGCTGATCACCTCCAGCCCCCGCAGCACCGACAGCCTGTCCACGCGCGTCGCGCACGACCTCGCGCGGCAACTCGCGGCGCGCGACGCAAACAGCACCGTGACGTTGCGCGATCTCTCCACCGATCCGCTGCCGCATATCGACGATGCTTACGTCGTCGGCCGCATGCTGCCGCCGGACGCGCGCAACGCGGAGCAAGCGCAGGCCGTCGAGCTGGCGCAAGCGCTGGTCGACGAATTGCGCGCCGCCGACATCGTCGTGATCGGCTCCGCGATGACCAACTTCGGCCCGTCCACGCAGCTGCGCGCGTGGTTCGACCGCGTGATCTGGCCGCAGGTCACGTTTCGCTATGGCGAAAGCGGCGTCGCCGGCACGGTGGAAGGCAAGCAGGTTTATCTGGTCACCGCCAGCGGCGGCATCTTTTCGGAAGGCCCGTATGCGCCGTTCGACTACCAGTCCGGCTATCTGAAGCATCTGCTCGGGTTCATCGGGTTGACCGACATCCGCGAAGTCCGCATGGAAGGCACCGTATTGGGCGGCGATGCGGTGCAAGCGGCCATCGCGAAGGCCGGGCACGACGTGCAGGCGCTGGTGGAACAGGCGGGTTGAGGCAACGGCCGCGCCCGTCGATCGCCGCACGCGGGCGGGCGCCAGCCGACGCCCGCCCTCACGCGCCTGGGCCGAACGGCTGCTTGCCGCTCCCGGCGAGCCAACCCGATGTCAGCGCTCACTCCTGTACGTTCCACGGCAATACGCCGCCCGGCCGCTTCGCGACAGTAAACGGACACGCACACAATCCATCAAAAGCGTGCACTATTAGGGTTTTGCCGTACCGGCGCCCGACGCCTCCGATGTTCGTTTCACGTTCCCCGTTTCACACCGCGAACCTCCCATGACGAATCAGCCTACCCAGACCGGAGCCGACCGGCCCGTCGACATGATCATCTTCGGCGGCGGCGGCGACCTGGCCGCCCGCAAGCTGTTGCCCGCGCTGTACATGGCGCACCTGCACTGCAACCTTCCGCCCGAGACGCGCATCATCGCGGTCGGCCGCCGCGACTGGGGCATCGACGGCTATCGCAAGTTCATGGACGAGCAGTCGCGTCCGTTCATCGACGAAAAGGCGTTCGATCAAGCGGCCTGGAGCCGTTTCCTCGACCTGTTCAAGTACGTGCTGATCGACGTGAACGCGCCGGACGACTACCTGCGGCTCGCGGAAGCGGCGCGCGGCGATGCGATCCGCGTGTTCTACCTGTCGACGTCGCCGGAGCTGTTCACCACCATCTGCGACAACCTGTCGGCCGCGCATCTCGTGGACAAGCACTCGCGCGTCGTCCTCGAAAAGCCGCTCGGCCACGATCTCGCGTCCGCGAAGGCGATCAACGATGCGGTCGGCAAGCACTTCGAGGAATCGCAGATCTATCGGATCGACCACTATCTCGGCAAGGAAACCGTGCAGAACCTGATGGTGCTGCGCTTCGGCAACCCGATCTTCGGGCCGCTGTGGCAGGCGCCGAGCATCCGCAGCGTGCAGATCACGGTGGCGGAGACGGTCGGGGTCGGCAGCCGCGCGGGCTTCTACGACCATACCGGCGCGCTGCGCGACATGGTGCAGAACCACCTGCTGCAGCTGCTGTGCATCGTCGCGATGGAGCCGCCGGTGTCGCTCGACCCGGACGCGGTGCGCGACGAGAAGCTGAAGGTGCTGCGCTCGCTGCGGCCGATGGCGGTGGCCGACGTCGCGCGCGACACGGTGCGCGGCCAGTACACGGCCGGCGCGGTCGACGGCCAGCCGGTGAAGGGCTATCTCGAGGAAGACAACGTGCCGGCGGACAGCCGCGCGGAAACCTTCGTCGCGCTGCGCGCGCACATCAACAACTGGCGCTGGGCGAACGTGCCGTTCTTCCTGCGCACCGGCAAGCGGCTGCAGCGCCGCCAGTCGGAAATCGTGATCGAGTTCGCGGACATGCCGTTCTCGATCATCCCGACCGGCCCGCGCCACTACAGCAACCGTCTCGTGATCCAGCTCCAGCCGGAAGAGTCGATCCAGCTGCAGATGCTCGCGAAGGAACCGGGCAGCGGGATGAACATGGTGCCCGTGAGCCTGAACCTCGACCTGCAGCAGGCGATTCCGGAGCGGCGCGCGGAAGCATACGAGCGTTTGCTGATCGACGTGATCCGCGGCCGCCTCACGCACTTCATGCGACGCGACGAGCTCGAAGCCGCGTGGTCGTGGGTCGAACCGATCCTCGACGGCTGGAAGCAGCTCGGCGACCGGCCGCGCCTGTACACGGCCGGCACGTTCGGGCCCGCGGCTTCGTCGGCGCTGCTCGCGCGCGACGGGATGTCCTGGTCCGAAGAGGCGTAACCGCCACCCGACGGCGTGCCGGAGTACGGCACGCCGGATCGCACATCAAATCGCACGGGGCGTAACCCGCCCCGTCGTCCCGGCCGCCGCCTAGCGCGGCTCCATCCACGACGCCGCCTTGCGCCGCCCCGGCGCATCGCTGCCGCCGCCGCCCAGCGCCTCGATCAGGTAATCGACGAACGACGCGATCCGCGACGAGATCGCGGTATTACGGTAGTACACCGCGTGGATCGGCTGCTCGACCTCGAGCGTCTGGCGCGCGAGCACCTGCACGAGCCGGCCCGCGTCGCGATCCTGCGCGGTCATGAAATCCGACAGGCAGACGACCCCCGCGCCATCGAGCGCAAGCTGCCGCAGCGTCTCGCCGCTCGACGAGCGGATGCCCGGCTCGATGCGGCACGGCTCGCCGTCGGTGCCGAGGATCGGCCACACGTTCAGCGATTCGGGCTGCGTGAAGCCGAGCAGCGTGTGCTTGTCGAGATCCTCCACCTTGCGCGGCTGGCCGTGCGCCGCCACGTACGCGGGGCTCGCGAGCATGCGGATCCGGCTGGTGCCGATGCGCCGGCTGTGCAGCGTCGAATCCTTCAGCCGGCCGATCCGGAACGCGACGTCGGTGCGCCGCTCCAGCAGGTCGATGATGCCCTCGTTGCTGTTCAGTTCCAGCTCGACTTTCGGGAAGCGTTCGCGGTAGCCGCGCACGAGCGGCACGATCACGTGCAGCATGAACGGCGTCGCCGCGTCCACGCGCAGCCGCCCCGACGGCATCTCGCGCCGCGCGAGCATCTGTTCTTCCGCCGTCTCGACCGATTCGATGATCGCGCGCGCGTCCTGCAGGAACGCGCGCCCTTCCTCGGTCAGTTCGAGCCGGCGCGTGGTCCGGCGCAGCAGCGTGGTCTTCAGCTTCTCCTCGAGCCGCCCGAGCGTGCGGCTCGTCGCCGACACCGTGAGGTCGAGCTGCTGCGCGGCCGCCGTGATCGAACCGGAATCGACCACGGCGGCAAAGGCCTGGAGTTCGTCGAGTGTAATCTTCATCGCTGCATTCTTGATTTCAAATCAAAACAATTTGGTTTATAGACCCGTTTTTCAGCAAAAGTAAAGTCGGCACACTGCGCTCCATCCTCACCGGACCCTGGAGCACCCGTCATGCCACTCGCCCTGCTTGCGCTGACCATCAGCGCATTTGCCATCGGTACCACCGAATTCGTGATCGTCGGGCTGATCCCGACGATCGGCGCCGACCTCGGCGTCAGCCTGCCGTCCGCCGGCCTGCTCGTCAGCCTTTACGCACTGAGCGTCGCGATCGGCGCGCCGCTCCTCACCGCGCTCACCGGCCGCGTGCCGCGCAAGACCCTGCTCGCCGCGCTGATGGCGCTGTTCACCGTCGGCAACCTCGTCGCGTGGCAGGCGCCCGGCTACGAATCGCTGATCGTCGCGCGCATTCTCACCGGCCTCGCGCACGGCGTGTTCTTCTCGGTCGGCTCGATCATCGCGACCACGCTCGTGCCGAAGGAGAAGGCCGCCAGCGCGATCGCGACGATGTTCAGCGGGATGACCGTCGCGTTCGTCGCCGGCATTCCGCTCGGCACCTTCATCGGCCAGCACTTCGGCTGGCGCGCGACGTTCCTGGTCGTCGCGCTGTTCGGCCTCGTCGCGTTCGTCGGCGCGGTGGCCTTCGTGCCGCGCGGCTTGCCGCAAACGGCGCCCGCGCCGCTCGCCCGCCAGTTCCGCGTGCTCGCGCAGCCGCGCCTGCTGCTGGTCTATGCGATGACGGCCGTCGGCTACGGCGGCTCGCTGATCGCGTTCACGTACATGGCCCCGCTGCTCGAGCAGATCGCCGGCTTCACGCCGTCGCAGGTCAGCCTCGTGCTCGTCGGCTACGGCGTGTCGGTCGCGTTCGGCAACGTGTGGGGCGGCAAGCTCGCGGACGCCGTCGGCCCCGTGAAGGCGCTCAAGCGAATCTTCCTGCTGCTCGCGATCGTGCTGCTCGCGCTCACCTTCACGATCCACGTGAAATGGCTCGCCGTGCTGACGATGCTCGCGTGGGGCGCGGTGGCGTTCGGCAACGTGCCGGGCCTGCAGGTGTACGTCGTGAAGCAGGCACGGCACTTCGCGCCTGACGCCACCGACGTCGCATCCGGCTTCAACATCGCCGCGTTCAATCTCGGCGTCGCGGGCGGCTCGGCACTCGGTGGCGTGATCGTCGCGCACGTCGGCCTCGGCCATACGCCGTGGATCGCGGCAGCCGTCACGCTCGGCGCATTCGCGCTCACCGCACTGAGCGGTCGCCTCGACCGCAGCGCAGGCCTGCCGGAACGCACGGCGGAACCCGTCCAGCTCGCGCACTGAACGTCACTTTCTTGCAGGAGTTTGCACACATGAACGCATCGATCCCACGCCCGCCGTTCGCCGGCAAGACGTTCGAAGTGCGCTACGACGGCCTCACCGCGCTCAACGCGTATGACGATGACGGCCGCCACATGCGCTACGAGATCACCGAAGGCCCGTACGCGGGTGCAAAGGGTGAAATCGAATACACGTGGCAGCCCATCGCCGGCGACACCTACGCGATCTCGTGGCAGGAAGCCGACCGCGCGACGGTCGTGCATATCGACGACTTCGCCGCCGGCACGTCGCGGTCCTTTTTCACCGCGTCGTCGCTCGATTTCTACCGGCTCGAAGGCAGCCTGCGCGCGATCTGAACGGAGCCCGACCATGTCCACTTCATTCACCGCACTCGACAACCTGGCCGACGGCGGCTTCAGCATCGGCATCGAACTGCCGCTCGACAACGACTGGTCGCCGGCCGGCAACGCGAAGCGCCAGCACGACCGTCGCTACCCCGGCGTACCCGACCTCGCGCGCCACGCAACCCTCGCGCAACAGGCCGACACACTCGGCTTCCGCGCGCTCTGGGTGCGCGACGTACCGGTGTACGACCCCGCGTTCGGCGACGCCGCGCAGGTGTTCGAAACCTTCTCGTATCTCGGCTACCTCGCCGGCATCACGAACGACATCCTGCTCGGCACGGCGGCCGTCGTGCTGCCGCTGCGCGAGCCGCTGCTCACGCTGAAATCGGCCGCGTCGATCCAGGAACTGAGCGGCGGCCGCCTGCTGCTCGGCGTCGCCAGCGGCGACCGGCCCGTCGAATATCCGCTGTTCGGCCGCGACTTCGCATCACGCGGCGCGAATTTCCGCGACCAGATCGCGCTGCTGCGCGACGGCGCGCGCGGGCATCTGCCGCCCGGTCTCGACGTGCTGCCCGCCGCCCGTGCGCCGCTGCTCGTCGCGGGTCTCGCGCAGCAAACGCCCGCGTGGATCGGCGAACACATGGACGGCTGCCTCGCGTATCCCGGCACGCCGGACGACCACCGGCAGCGTGCCGCGAACTGGCGCGCGGTGGCCGGCGACAAGCCGTACGTGAGCTTCCTCCACCTCGACCTCGCGGACGACCCGCACGCGCCGCTGCAGCGTCACCGCTTCGGCGCCCGCGCGGGGCGTCTCGCGCTCATCGGGGAGCTGGCGGCCATGCGCGACGCGGGCGTGCGGCACATCGGCCTGCATTTCCGCCGCAACCTGCGCCCGCTCGACGAGACGATGGCCGAGATCGCGGCAGAGGTGCTGCCGGTGTTCCACGCGGATGAAAACGCACGGACGCGCGCTGCATGACACCGCCCCGAGCCGCTCCCGATACTTGATTCCAGATCAAATATTTTTGACCTGCAACGGCGTTTATCTCACCAATCCGAAACGCCAGAATGACTTCCATAGCGAACCCGTTCCACTTTCCCAGGAGCACCTGATGAACAAGATTCCCGCATTCGGCCTCGGTACGTTCCGCCTGCAAGGGCAGACGGTCATCGACTCGGTGCGCAACGGCCTCGAAGTCGGCTACCGCGCGATCGACACCGCGCAGATCTACGGCAACGAAGCCGAAGTCGGCGAAGCGATCGCCGCGTCGGGCGTGCGCCGCGACGACCTGTTCCTCACGACCAAGATCTGGGTCGACAACTATGCACCGGACAAGCTCGTGCCGAGCCTCGAGGACAGCCTGCGCAAGCTGCGCACCGACCACGTCGACCTGACGCTGATCCACTGGCCGGCCCCCGACAACGGCGTCGCACTCGACACGTTCATGACCGCGCTCGCCGATGCGAAGGCGCAGGGCCTCACGCGCCGGATCGGCATCTCGAACTTCAACATCGCCCTGACGAAGGAAGCGATCGCGGCCGTCGGCAAGGACACGATCGCGACGAACCAGATCGAGCTGAGCCCGTACCTGCAGAACCGCAAGCTCGTCGAATTCCTGAACGCCGAAGGCATCCACGTGACGTCGTACATGACGCTCGCGTACGGCAAGGTGCTCGGCGATCCGGTGATCGGCGCGATCGCGCAGCGTCACGACGCGACGCCCGCCCAGGTCGCGCTCGCGTGGGCGCTGCAGCTCGGCTACTCGGTGATCCCGTCGTCGACGAAGCGCGAGAACCTCGCGAGCAACCTGCTCGCGCAGACGCTGCGCCTGACCGACGAAGACATGGCGCGGATCGCCGCGCTCGAACGCAGCGGCCGCGAAGTCGACCCGGCCGGCCTCGCGCCGCAGTGGGACTGACCGCGCCGCCCGCCACTCGCATTGGATTCACCGCGGCCCGCAGGCCGCGGCACCGACAGGACATCAACACCATGACCCAGGACCCGCTTTTCCAACCGCTGCAACTCGGCGCGCTGACGCTGCCGAACCGCATCGTGATGCCGCCGATGACGCGCTCGCGCGCCAGCCAGCCCGGCGACGAAGCCAACGAACTGATGGCCGCGTATTACGCGCAGCGCGCGAGCGCGGGCCTGATCGTCAGCGAAGGCACTTACATCGCGCCGCTCGGCAAAGGCTACGCATGGACGCCCGGCATTCACACGCCGTCGCAGGTCGCCGGCTGGCGCAAGGTGACGGACGCCGTGCATGCCGCGCACGGCCGGATCTTCGCGCAGCTGTGGCACGTCGGCCGGCTGAGCCACACGAGCCTGCTCGGTGGCCGGCAGCCGGTGTCGTCGTCGCCGCTCCAGGCGAAAGGCGTGAACGTGTTCATCGCGGGTGAAGACGGCAGCACGCCGGGCTTCGTGCAGGCGTCCGAGCCGCGCACGCTGACGATCGACGAAATCGGCGAGATCGTCGATCAATACCGCGCCGCCGCGCGCCACGCGATCGAGGCCGGCTTCGACGGTGTCGAGCTGCACGGCGCGAACGGCTATCTCGTGAACCAGTTCATCGACTCGAATGCCAACACGCGCACCGACGCGTACGGCGGTTCGCTCGAAAACCGGCTGCGCTTCCTGCGCGAAGTCACGCAGGCGCTGATCGACGGCACGGGCGACGCGTCGCGCGTCGGCATCCGCCTCGCGCCGCTGACGACGCTGAACGGCTGCGTCGACGACGATCCGGAAACGACCTACCTCGCCGCTGCAAAGCTGCTCGGCGAACTCGGCGTCGGCTATCTGCACATCGCGGAAGCCGACTGGGACGACGCGCCGTTGATGCCGGTCGAATTCAAGCGGCAACTGCGCGCCGCGTTCCCGGGCGTGCTGATCTATGCCGGCGCGTACACCGCCGAGCGCGCACGCGAAGCGATCGCCGCCGGCTGGGCCGACCTCGTCGCGTTCGGCCGCCCGTTCGTCGCGAACCCCGACCTGCCCGAGCGGCTGCGCACCGGTGCCGCGCTCACGCCGCACGACCGCAACACGCTGTTCGGCGGCGGCGAGCGCGGGCTGACCGACTATCCGACGCTGGCCCAGGCCGCGGCCTGAATCGGCCTACCCGAGACTCCCCATGAGAATCACGCTCCCTTCCCGCCTGGGTTTCGGCACCGCGCCGTTGGGCAACATGTACCGCGACATCCCGCACGAAGAAGCGCTGGCCACGGTCGACGCAGCGTGGGACAGCGGTATCCGCTACTTCGACGCCGCGCCGCTGTATGGCGCCGGCCTCGCCGAGCTGCGCCTCGGCGAAGCGCTCGCGGGGCGCCCGCGCGACGCGTATTCGCTCGGCACCAAGGTCGGCCGGCTCGTCCTCGACGAACACGAGGACGCATCGCAACGCGATCTCGGCGAAAAAGGCGGCCTGTTCCGCCACGGGCTGCCGAACCGGATCGTCTACGACTACACCGAGGACGGCACGCTGCGCTCGATCGACGCGAGCCTGAAGCGGCTGCGCACCGACCGGCTCGACACCGTATGGATTCACGACCCGGCCGTCGACTTTCACGGTGACGCGTGGCGCGACGTGTTCGACGTCGCGATGTCGGGCGCGGCCCGGGCGCTCACGCGGCTGCGCGACGAGAAGGTGATCCAGGGCTGGGGCCTCGGCGTGAACCGCGTCGAGCCGTGCGAACTCGCGCTCGAACGCGCGGACCCCGACGGTTTCCTGCTCGCCGGACGCTACACGCTGCTCGATCATGCCGGCGCGCTCGAACGGCTGATGCCGGAAAGCGCCGCGCGCGGGCTCGGCATCATCGTCGGCGGCCCGTACAACTCGGGCGTGCTGGCGGGCGGCACCCATTACGAGTATCAGCCGGCCACGCAGGCCATGCTCGACCGCGTCGCGCGCATCCGCCGGATCTGCGAACGATTCGGCGTCGATGTCCGCGCGGTGGCGCTGCAATTCTCGCTCGCGCATCCGGCCGTCGCGGCCGCGATCCCCGGCGCGAGCCGGCCCGATCGCATCGGCGACAACCTGCGTCTCGCGGCGATGTCGATCCCGGCCGAACTGTGGGATGGGCTGAGGGCCGAACGCCTGATTGCCGCGCAGGCACCGACGCCGGTTGGCCCGGTTTGAGGTTGAATCGGGCAGGCGCGGCCGCGTCAACCCACGGCCGCGCATCCCGGGCCGCACGTAATCGCAACGGCAATCGCCACGATTGCCATTTGCCCATTGCAGCCGGTGCAATTGGCGTCTAGCGTTTACGGGTTCGTCGACGAATACCCGTCACCCGACCCGAAAGGATGCCTCGCCATGCGAAGCCGCTTCCCGAAACGCCCCATGCTGCCGGCCGCCGCGGCCTGCGTTGCACTCGCCTTCTGCGCGCCGTCCGCCCGCGCCGACGACTCCGCCGGCCTCGCGCCGCCCCAGCCGGCCACGCCCGTGCTGTCGACGACCGCGGCTGGCCTACAGGTCTACACGTGCGACTACGATGCGGGACACAAGCTCGCGTGGGTGTTCCAGCACCCGGAAGCGATGCTGTTCGACGCGAGCGGCACGCTGGTCGTCCGGCACGGCACGGGGCCGTCATGGGAGGCGCTCGACGGCAGCCGCATTACCGGCAAGAAACTCGCGGAAGCGCCGAGCGCACGCCCGGGCAGCATTCCGCAACTCCTGCTCGCCGCGACGCCGGCCGCAACGGACGCGAAGGCCGCGGCCGGCACGCTCGCCGGCGTGCGCTTCGTGCAGCGGCTCGATACCGCGGGCGGCATGCCGCCGGATGCAACGTGTTCGACCGAGCATGCGGTCGGCCGCTTTCCGTATTTCGCGCGCTACGTGTTCCTGAAATAACGCACGACGGCGCACGAAGCGACGGGCGTCACTGCGGTGTCGTCCGCCTCTCGCATCCTATTGATCAGTCATCCTATCGTTGACGGTCGGATGCCTGCCGTCGTTCAGATACCGCAAAGCTCAGCCGATCCGCATCGACAACTCGACATCGTCGCCGAACGGCACCGACAGATAGCCGTTCTCCGGCGAGCGCACGTAAGCGAGATAGTCGGGGCTGAAATCGGCATTGTCGGCAACGACGAACGCGCCGGGCCGCAACCGTTGCTCGACGAGTGCAAGCACCTCCGGATACAGCGCCTTCGCACCGTCGAGCAGCAGCAGGTCGACCGAATCCGGCAGATCGGCGGCCAGCGTACGCAGCGCATCGCCCTCGCGAATCTCGACGAGATCGGCCAGCCCGGCTGCCGCCAGGTTCGCCCGCGCCCGCACGACCTTCGACGGCTCGAACTCGCTCGTGACCAGCCGGCCGCCGCCGTTGTCGCGCAGCGCAGCCGCGAGGTGCAACGTCGAAATGCCGAACGACGTGCCGAATTCGATGATCGACCGCGCGCCGCCGCTGCGCGCAAGCATGTACAGCAGCGTGCCGGTCTCGCGCGACACCGCGAGCGGATAGTCCTTCAGGCGCGCATACAAGTCGGTGTAGTCGGTCTTGCTGCGCATCAGCCGCGCTTGCTCGTCGCGCGACAGGCTGGCGAAGTCCGGGCTCGTCGCGGGCGACGAGGCGTCGGCTTCGTCGAACAGGCGTGCCAGCAGCGAGGCCAGCGGGTCGAGCGTCAGGGTGGTCATGCGACTCTCCGGGTTCAGGTTGAGTGCGTCGGTGCACCTGGTTAGAATATGACGAACTATTCAGGTTTTACTATTCGCATTGGCCAGCCACGCATGACCGACCGCTCGAACGCCCGGATTGCCACGCGCAAGCAGCCTCGGCAGGCTCGCTCGACCCAGCTCGTCGAGGCCGTCCTCCAGGCCGCTGTTCAGGTTTTGGCGAGCGAAGGCGCGCAGCGCTTCACGATGGCGCGCGTCGCCGAACGCGCCGGCGTGAGCGTCGGCTCGCTGTACCAGTACTTCCCGAACAAGGCGGCCGTGCTGTTCCGGCTGCAGCATGACGAGTGGCGGCAGACGGCCGAGATGCTGCGCGGGATGCTGGAGGACGTGAACCGGACACCGCCCGAGCGGCTGCGCACGGCCGTTCACGCGTTCATCCGTTCGGAATGCGACGAGGCGCGGATGCGCATCGCGCTCGACGACGCCGCGCCGCTCTATCGCGACGCGCCCGAGGCACACGAAGCGAAGGTGGCCGGCAACCGCATCTTCCAGGCGTTCATGCGCGAGGCGCTGCCCGATGCACCGGACGCCACGCGCGAACTGGCCTGCGACCTGATCATCACCACGCTCACCGCGGCCGGCAAGGCGTTTTCGGAAAGCGAGCGCTCGCCCGATGAAATCGACGCGTATGCGGACGCGATGGCCGACATGTTCCGCGCCTACCTCGACCATCTCGCGCACAATTGAGGCCGGGGCGACGACGAAAACCGCCTCGGCGCGATGGCGCCCTCGTCCGAATGCAGGTTGCGCGCGGCGCGCCGATCCCGTCACCGGCCCCTGATTCCACCGGCCTGCCCGGCCACCATGAAAGAAATTTGTAATTTTCGATGCATCCCCCGCTTCCCCTTTGCCCGTCGACCCTGCATTCAAATAATCGCCTTAACGGATTCGAACTAGGCGTATACACGTGGGTCGACGCGACAGAGCCCCGTTGCACGCCGATATAAGCGCTGAGACATGCGCTGCATGCTCTTCCCCCAATGGGACGTGATGGGCGGTTCGCCTAACCTTCGCTACGGCAAAGCACACGTGACGGGGTCGACACCACCACGCGTCGCACGACGCGACACCCACGCGATCGTTTCGATTCGCACGGAACGACACGGATCACGCGTCATTCGTCCCCACGACGTTGCCGACAATCCCAACTAGATACGAGACACCCTGACGACGGTTCGCTACGGGCCGTTTCAGCATGCTGATAAAGGAGCAAGCTCATGAGTGATACCCCGGTGCAGCCGACGGTCGGCGTCGGCGCGGAAGAAACTGACTTTGGCACCAAGGGAGTCATCGACCGGTACTTCGACATTTCGTCGCGCGGCAGCACGCAGCGCCGCGAGATCATTGCCGGCGTCACGACCTTCCTCGCGATGGTCTATTCCGTGTTCGTCGTGCCCGGCATGTTCGGCAAGGCCGGCTTCGACACGAGCGCCGTGTTCGTCGCGGTCTGCCTCACGACCGCGTTCGGTTCGCTGCTGATGGGCCTGTGGGCGAAGCTGCCGATCGCGATCGGCTGCGCGATCTCGCTGACCGCGTTCACCGCGTTCGGCCTCGTGCTCGGCAAGGGGCTGTCGCCGACGGTCGCGCTCGGCGCCGTGTTCCTGATGGGCCTCGTGTTCACCGGCATCTCCGTCACCGGCGTGCGTTCGTGGATCCTGCGCAACCTGCCCGCGGGCGTCGCGCACGGCACCGGGATCGGCATCGGCCTGTTCCTGCTGCTGATCGCGTCGAACGACGTCGGCCTCGTGATCAAGAACCCGGGCGCCGGCCTGCCCGTCTCGCTCGGCCAGATCACCGCGTTCCCGGTCATCATGTCGATCATCGGCCTCGCCGCGATCTTCGGCCTTGAGAAGCGTCGCGTGCCGGGCGGCATCCTGCTCGTCGTGATCGCGATCTCGATCTTCGGGCTGATCTTCGATCCGGGCGTGAAGTACCGCGGCATCTTCGCGCTGCCGTCGCTGAGCGCACCGGGCCATGCGTCGCTGATCGGCGCGATGGACATCAAGGGCGCGCTGTCGATGGCCGTGCTGCCGAGCGTGCTGGCGCTGGTGATGACCGCCGTGTTCGACGCGACCGGCACGATCCGCGCGGTCGCGGGCCAGGCCGGCCAGCTCGACGAGAACGGCCGCATCATCAACGGCGGCCGTGCGCTGACCGCCGATTCGCTCAGCTCGATCTTCTCCGGCTTCCTCGGCGGTGCGCCGGCGGCAGCCTACATCGAGTCGAGCGTCGGCGTGGCCGCCGGCGCAAAGACGGGCCTCGCGGCCGCCGTGGTCGGCCTGCTGTTCCTCGTCGTGATGTTCTTCTCGCCGCTCGCGGGCCTCGTGCCGTCCTACGCCACCGCACCGGCGCTGATGTACGTCGGCCTGCTGATGCTCGGCAGCGTGAGCAAGCTGCACATGGACGACATGGTCGACGCGATGTCGGGCCTCGTGTGCGCGGTGTTCATCGTGCTGACCGCGAACATCGTGACGGGCATCATGCTCGGCTTCTCGACGCTCGTGATCGGCCGCATCGCCAGCGGCGAATTCCGCAAGCTCAACGTCGGCACCGTGCTCATCGCGGCCGTGCTCGTCACGTTCTATCTCGGCGGCTGGGCGATCTGACCGCGCATCGTGCGCGACGTCGCCGGCAGAAGGACGGCGCGCATCGGGACGACATCGTCTCCTCCACCATCATCGTTGATGGTCTCCAGGCCTGGGAACGCAAGTTTCCAGGCTTTTTTTGTTGATGGGGCGCAGTGCGGCGCGCATCGCGGAAACGGTGCGGCGCGAATCCGCCCCCGGTGCTACGATCGGGCTTTGCCTTCGGGAGCCCCCATGAACGCGCTCGGCATCGTCTCCGAATCGAGCACCCGGACGTCGGCGCACAAGCCGCCGTTCATCCCGTCGTTCGGCTTCCACGAAGTGCACGAATCGAAGCCGATCGATGCCGCGCCGGCGCGCATCATCGACACGGTCGCCACGCTCGACATGCGCACGGATCCGATCGTCGACGCGCTGCTCAACGTCCGCGAATTCCCGGCAGCCGTTGCCGCGTTGCTGCGCCCCGGCACCACACGCGTCGAACGCGAACGCTTCGGCCTCCATGCGTTCACCCCACTGCATCGTGACGAAACGTCGGTATCGCTCGGCCTGATCGGCCGCTTCTGGCGCCCGGATCTTGGCGTGCTGAAGATCGCCGACGCGGCGGCGTTCGTGCGGCACGACGATCCGCGCGATGCGAAGCTGGTGCTCCGCTTCGAAGTCGTCGGGCTCGCGTCGGGTGCGCACCTGCTGCGCACCGAAACCTTCGTGCATTGCCCGACCGTACACACGCGGCTGCTGTTCATGCCGTACTGGCTCGCGATCCGGATGGCGAGCGGCTGGATCCGGCGCCGCACGCTGACGGCTGTCGAAATGGCGCTGGCGTAGGGCCTCGCCACGCCTGCGATTGCGGCACGTGCAGGCTACCCGCATCAAAACGGCTTGATCGCGACCAGCCCGGCGACGAACGCCGTCGCGCCCACGACCGCGCCCGCCGCCTGCCCGAGCCAGGGCGCCGTAGACCCATGCGCACGCAACCTTCAGGATTGCAATCAAATTCCGCCACACCCCGTCGCCCGCCACAGCATCGCGCCAACCAGACCCGATCGATGACCCGCATCCGCAACCCCCTGAACCTCGCGCAGCTCCAGGCGTTCGTCTCCGCCGCGCATCACAAGAGCCTGCGCGCCGCCGCGCGCGAACTCGGCGTCACGCAGCCCGCGGTCACGCATACGATCCGCGAGCTCGAAACGGCGCTCAACGCGGAGTTGCTCGCGCGCAGCGTACGCGGCGTCGAGCTGACCGCGTGCGGCCACGCGCTGCTGCCGCGCGCCGAGCAGCTGCTCGGCGATATCCGCCGCACGGTCGAGGCCGTCGAGCAGGTGAAAGGCGAGATGTCGGGGCGCGTGGCGGTCGGCACGATGCCGTCGATCGCGCTGACCGCGCTGCCGCACGCGGTGACGGCGTTCCGCCAGTCGATGCCGAACGTGAGCCTGCATCTCGAGGAAGTGACGGTGCCCGACGCGCTCGCGCAGTTGCGCAACGGCACGCTCGACATCGCTGCGATGCACCATGTACCCGCGCTCGACCGCGATTTCACGCAATCGCCGCTGCTGTCGACCGAATTCACCGTCGTGATGCGCGAAGGCCACCCGCTTGCGCATGCACGCCGGTTAGAGGCATTGCTCGATGCCGAGTGGATCGTCACCGTCGGTGCCGAGCAGTTTCCGCACAGTGTGATGGTCGGGATGTTCGAGGCGCACGGGCTGCCGCTGCCCAAACGTTTGCTGCGCTCGCCGATGTCGTTCGCGGTGACGCTCGGGCTCGTCGCACGCTCGGACGTGATCGGCTGCTTCACGCGCCCGCTCGCCGCGATGGTCGCGCCGCTGGGCATCCGCACGGCCGAACTCGACGAAACCATGCCGCGCTTCGACCTGTCGATCATCGCGCGGCGCGACCTGCTGCCCACGCCCGCCGTCACGCAATTCGTCACGTGCCTGCAGCGCGCGGTCAACGAAACGCTCGGCTGAATCGTTCCTGTGTCTGAAACGGCGGCGCCCCTCATGCGCCGCCGCCGGGCCCGGTATCGGGGCTTGTCCTAGGCGCCCTGCCGGTATTTTGTCTTGATAATCTTCCGCACGTCGCGCGCCCGCATCGGGTGGGCGAAACGGACAGCCTGTCGCGAAGCCGCGCCGGGCCGAAGGCTTACGGCGCGGCACAACCGCGCACCCATCGAACAAAACGAGGAGTCACCGAGTGAAAAAGATTCTTGCGGCTGTGACCGTAGCCCTGCTCGCCGTATCGGCAGGCACCGCGTATGCGAAGGACTGGACGACCGTGCGGTTCGGCGTCGACGCAAGCTACCCGCCTTTCGAATCGAAAGGCGCTGACGGCAAGGTTGTGGGTTTCGACGTCGACCTCGGCAACGAAATCTGCCGCCGCATGAACGCGAAGTGCGTGTGGATCGAAAACGACTTCGACGGGATGATTCCGGCGCTGAAGGCCCGCAAGTTCGACGGCGTGCTGTCGTCGATGTCGATGACGCCGGCGCGTCAGGAACAGATCGCCTTCTCGGCGAAGCTGTTCAACACGCCGACGCGCCTCGTCACGAAGAAGGGCACCGGCCTGATGCCGACGGCCGAATCGCTGAAGGGCAAGTCGGTCGGCGTCGAGCAGGGCACGATCCAGGAAACCTATGCGAAGACGTACTGGGCCTCGAAGGGCGTGAACGTCGTGCCTTACCAGAACCAGGACCAGGTCTACGCCGACCTGATCTCGGGCCGTCTGGACGGCGCGCTGCAGGACGCGGTGCAAGCTGAAATCGGCTTCCTGAAGACGCCGCGCGGCGCGAACTTCGATTTCGCCGGCAAGGACATCGACGATCCGAAGACGCTCGGCAACGGCGCCGGCATCGGCCTGCGCAAGGAAGACACCGACCTGAAGGCGAAGATCGACGGCGCGATCGCCGGCATGCGCAAGGACGGCACGTACGACAAGATCGCGAAGAAGTACTTCGATTTCGACGTCTACGGCAAGTAATCCGCCCGGCAAGCGCACGCTTCGCTTCGGCACGAACGGGCTCCGCAAGGAGCCCGTTTTTTTTGCGCGGGCCGTGCCGGCAGCGTTATTTTTTCCGCCTCAACCTGATGATTCTCAAAGGGAAACGGCGTGTTCTGGCGCCGGTTTGATGGCGGCGAGGAAGGCAACGTACAATCGATCTTCCACGCACACCGGATCATTCGCGGCTGCGCCGCACTCCCCCATCATGCAAACGCAGACCCATCCGCTGATTTCCCCCGCCGTCGGTACCGAACGCCAGATCACGAGCTTTCACTACGGCCCGCGCGGCGGCAAGAAGGTCTATATCCAGTCGTCGCTGCACGCGGACGAACTGCCCGGCATGCTGGTCGCCACCCTGCTGCGCCGCAAGATCGCCGCGCTCGAGACGGCCGGCAAGCTGCGCGGCGAAGTCGTCATCGTGCCGGTGCCGAACCCGATCGGCCTGTCGCAACACGTGTTCGGCGATCACCTCGGCCGCTTCGAGCTCGGCTCGATGCAGAACTTCAACCGCAATTTCTACGATCTCGCGGCGCTCGTGCTGCCGCGCGTCGAACACCGCCTGACTCACGACGCGCAGCACAACCTCGTCGCCGTGCGCGCCGCGATGCGCGAAGCGCTCGACGAGCAGAAGCCGCGCACCGAGCTCGACTCGCAGCGCCTCGCGCTGCAGAAGCTGTCGTTCGACGCCGATATCGTGCTCGACCTGCACTGCGACAGCGATGCGGTGATGCACCTCTACACGAATCCCGATCTGTGGCCGGACGTCGAGCCGCTGTCGCGCTACCTCGACGCGCAGGCGTCGCTGCTCGCGCTGAATTCGGTCGGCAACCCGTTCGACGAGATCCACAGCTTCTGCTGGTCGGACCTGCGCAACCGCTTCGGCGACCGCTTCCCGATCCCGAACGGCGCGATTTCCGTCACGATCGAGCTGCGCAGCGAGCGCGACGTGTCGTACGAGTTCGCCGAAAAGGACGCACAGGCGATCGTCGAATACCTGACCGAGCGTGGGGTCGTCGACGGCACGCCGGCGCCGCTGCCGCCGCTCGCGCATCCGGCCACGCCGCTCGCGGGCACCGATCCGCTCGTCGCGCCGGTGTCGGGCGTGATCGTGTTCCGCACGCCGGTCGGCGTGATGATCGAGGCCGGCCAGGCCGTGGCCGACATCGTCGATCCGCTGACCGATCGCGTCGTCACGCTGAAGAGCAGCGTGTCGGGCGTGCTGTACGCGCGCCAGATCGTACGCTTCGCGACGGCCGGCATGGAAGTCGCGCGGATTGCCGGCGCGACCGCGATCCGCACGGGTTCGCTGCTGTCGGCCTGAGCGGCCAGAGCGGCCGGTGTGCGCGCCGGAGCACGGCGCGCACGTATCGCGCATACCCGCCCGCACCAACGAAATCGCCCGCTTGCGCGGGCGATTGGCTTTCCGGATCGTCGATATCCGGCCATCCGGTACGTGAAAACGTTCAGAACGCCGGGATGATCGCGCCGCCGAACTTCTGGTCGATGAACTTGCGCACGTCGTCCGATTCATAGGCCGCGACGAGCTTCTTCACCCACGGCTTGTCCTTGTCCTGCGCGCGCACCGCGATCAGGTTCGCGTACGGCCCGCGCAGATCCTCGATCGCGATCGCATCCTTCACCGGCGTGAGCCCGGCCTTCACCGCGTAGTCGGTGTTGATCGACGCGGCATCGACGTCGGGCAGCGCGCGCGGCAGCTGCGCGGAATCGAGCTCGACGATCTTGATCTTCTTCGGGTTCTCGGCGATGTCGAGCGGCGTGGCATTCACGCCGTTCGCGCCGACGCCCGGCTTCAGCTTGATCACGCCGTACTTCTGCAACAGCAGCAGCGCGCGGTTGCCGTTCGACGGATCGTTCTGGATCCCGACCTTCGCGCCCACCGGCAAGTCCTTGAGCGACTTGATCTTCTTCGAGTAGAAACCCATCGGCGCCGTGTACGTGAGCCCGACGTTGACGATCTTGTAGCCGCGCTGCTTGATCTGGCTGTCGAGGAACGGCTGGTGCTGGAAGCCGTTCGCGTCCAGATCGCCGGAATCGAGCGCCGCGTTCGGCTGCACGTAGTCGTTGAATTCGATGACCTTGATCGCGAGACCTTCGCGCGCGGCGACCTTCGTCACCTCGGTCCAGATCTGGGCGTCGGGGCCGCTCATCGTGCCGATTTTCAGCGTTTGCGGGTCGGCGTGCGCGCCGGGCGCCGCGAATGCCAGCGCGGCGGCGAGTGCGCCGAGGCCGGTCAGGAATGAACGTCGCATGGTGTCCTCTGTCCCGTGTCGTTTGTTGGAACACGGATCGTGGCATGGGGCCGGAACGCCGCCAACCAAGCTTATTTCATGTGCATATTCCTGATTCCGGTCGAATCTCAGTCTGAATCGGTATAACCACCGGCTATACAACCGGGCAGAATTCGGTGTCGCATCGACGCCACAGATTCTTCATATGACAGTCGCTGTCATATTCATTACGTGGCCCCTCGATAAAGTTGCCGCCGGTACGTGAAAGCGCCCATAGAGAGCGCCGGAACCGCAACTGGACACGCCATTTATTCGCTCGGAGAACCCTTTGAACAAGAAACTGTTGACCATCGCCGCTCTGGCAGCAACGGCCGGCACGGCGCACGCACAAAGCAGCGTGACCCTGTACGGCGTCATCGATGCCGGTATCAGCTACGTGAACCACAGCAAGACCGCCAACGGCGGTACGGGCAAGCTGTTCAAGTACGACGACGGCGTTGCCCAGGGCAGCCGTTGGGGCCTGCGCGGCACCGAAGACCTCGGTGGCGGCCTGAAGGCGATCTTCGTGCTCGAAAACGGCTTCAACAGCGGTAACGGCACGATCGGCCAGGGTGGCGCGATCTTCGGCCGCCAGGCTTACGTCGGCCTGAGCCAGTCGCAATACGGCACGGTCACGTTCGGCCGCCAGTACTCGTTCTCGACCGACATCCTCGGCTCGAACTACTCGACGGGCGGCAACACGGTCGCGGGCAACTACGCGTACCACGTGAACGACCTCGACCAGCTCACGTCGAGCCGCATCAACAACGCCGTGAAGTTCCAGAGCGCGAACTACTCGGGCTTCACGTTCGGCGCGTTGTACGGCTTCTCGAACTCGACGGACTTCGCAGGCGCACCGGCGACGACGACGGGCACGACGACGACGGCAGGCTCGTCGCGCGCATACAGCTTCGGCCTGAACTACGCGAACGGCCCGTTCTCGCTGGGCGCAGCGTACACGGACATCCGCTTCCCGAGCCAGTCGACGCCGGCTTTCTCGACGACGATCGCGAATATCGCAACGGGCAACGTCCGCGACCTGCGCACGTACGGCGTCGGTGGCCGCTACGTCTGGGGCCCGGCAACGGCATGGCTGCTGTGGACGCGTACGCAGTTCTCGACCGTGTCGGGCGCGGGTGGCACGTTCTACAACGCGTATGAAGCAGGCGCGAAGTACGCCTTCACGCCGGCTCTGTCGGGCGGCCTCGGCTACACGTACACGAACGCCACGCAGAGCGGCAACTCGTGGCACTGGAACCAGGTCAACGGTATCGCCGACTACGCACTCAGCAAGCGTACGGACGTGTACGGCCTGGTCGTGTACCAGCAAGCGTCGGGCAAGGGCGTGCAAGCGCAGATCGGCTCGAGCACGAGCTACTTCAATACGTCGGGCACGGGTTCGAAGAACCAGATCGCCGCACGTATCGGTATCCGTCACAAGTTCTAAAGCATCCGCTTAACACGCGGATCACGACGGCAAGAAGCGCCCCGCTCCACGCGGGGCGCTTTTTTATGGGCTTTTAAGTTTCGCTTAATTCTGGGCTGAGAGGATGCTCTCACCCCCCCTGTTGGCCGCCTGAACATCGGCGGCTTTTTTTTTGAACCGCCGACGGCGCCGCCATCGATTGCCCACAAGACAAGACAGGATCGGAGGCCATGATGATCGAAGATACCGTTTTCAGCCATCTGCACGCGATTCTGACGTGCCAACACTCGATGCCGGTCCAGAGCTGCCGCGTATCGGTCGAAATGCAGCGCCCGTGGGGCCGGCCGTATCGTCTCGTCGAATGGACGATGCATCTCGACGCGCCCGCGCGGCGCCAGATCGTGCCGGCCGAATCGACCGACGAAGAGATCGCCGAGGTCGTCGCCTCGCACGTGCCGGGCCGGCTTTACGGCGACGGCCGCCTGCAGTTCTGAACCCCTTCCCGCTCCATCCGCTTGCCTGGTTTCACCCGCGCCGCACCCATCGTGCGGCAGTCGGTCTCGTTTGATGCCGCAACGAAACCTGCTACGCTGCGCGTTTTCGTCCACGCAACACACGATGGAAAACGCATTCAACGAACGTGGCGTGATGATCACGCGCAACGGCCTGTCGGCCGCCGGGCAGGTATTCGCACTCCGTGACATCCGCCAGGTCGATGTCGTCAAGATTCCGAAGAACCGCCTCGTGCCGTCGCTGATCGCGCTGATCGGCACGGCCGTCGCCGTCGCAGGCGGCATCGCCGGATCGAGCGCCGCGCTCGTCGTCGGCGTGATGCTCGCCGTCGTCGGCTATCTCTCATGGGCCACGCAGGACGTCACGTATCGCCTGATGGTCGAGATGCCCGACGGCAAGCGCGAAGCGCTGTCGAGCGTCGACGTCGAGTTCGTCGAACGCGTCGCGCAGGTCGTGCGCGATGCGCAGGCAGCGAAAGCCGTCGGCTGATTCCGTTCGCCTCCCTGCACGCGTCGATTCGCGGTGCGCCGGCCACGCGTGGCGCGTTTCGCGCCGCGCAACGGCAGCGTCGATTACCGCGTCGAATCGCATTCCGCCTCCTCGTCGCCAACACCGCGCCTGCGCTGCGACCGCCGACCGCCTAGTATGGAAAGAGCGGCTCGCCGCCGCATCGTCCGATGGAGGCCAGCATGAACGTCCAGACGCTGTCCGGCACGCTTCGCGCGCAGGAACTGCTGATCGTGTCGATGATCCGCGCGCTTCCCCCTGACGCACGCCGAGCGCTCGTCGACCTCTACACCGAACAGATCGCGTTCTCCGAGCAGGCCGGCCTCGAAAGCCATGGCGATCGCGCGACGCACGATGCGTTCATCACGCATGCGCGCAACCTGCTGATCCGCATCGAAGCGCTGGCTTAGGGCCTGTTCGCGCCCGCGTTTTTCCTGAATTTCCCGCCGCGGCTCGCCCGAGCCGCGCAGGTAAGCGCTCACCCACGCGAGCCGCTTTCCGTTCTTGTATTGATAATAATTCTCATTTACACTGGTAAAGTTATCAGTTGCCTTTCAATTCGCCGCTCGCCGCCTTCCGTGCGCGGGCGGGCCAGCCAGGTGAACGCGTCACCCAGCCAGCCTTCGGGCTTGTCATCGTCAATGGGAGACCACCTGTGCATTGCTATACGCTGGCGCGGCGGCCGATCTGTGCCGCGCTGTTCGGCGCGTTCGGCCTGTCCGCCGCCACGGCTCACGCCGATTCGACGCCGCAAGGCGCCAACCCGCCTGCCGCCCTCCTCGTCGCCGCGTCCACGCGCGGCGATGCGGCGCTGCTCGATCCCGTCACCGTCACGGCCAACCGCACCGCCACGGCCGCGAGCCGCACGGCGGCGTCCGTGTCGGTAATCACCGACGAGGATCTGGAAGAACAGCAGGCCACCAACATCAAGGATGCGCTGCGCTACGAGCCGGGCGTCACCGTGCGCCGCACCGCGTACCGGCCCGGCAGCGCCGCGCTCGGCGGCGGCCGCGACGGCGATTCGAGCATCAACATCCGCGGCCTCGAAGGCAATCGCGTGCTGCTGATGGAAGACGGCATCCGCCTGCCGAATGCGTTTTCGTTCGGCCCGCTCGAGGCGGGGCGCGGCGACTACGCCGATCTCGACACGCTCAAGCGCATCGAGATCCTGCGCGGGCCGGCGTCGGCGCTGTACGGCAGCGACGGCCTGACCGGCGCGGTGAACTTCATCACGAAGGATCCGCGCGACCTGCTGTCGATCTACAACAAACCCTATTACTTCTCGTTCCGGCCGAGCTACGACTCGGCCGACCGCAGCGTCGGCGCGACCGTGTCGGCCGCGGGCGGCAACGATCGCGTGCAGGGGATGATCATCGCCGACGGCCGGCGCGGCCACGAGGTCGACACGCGCGGCAGCAACAACTCGGCGAGCACGCTGCGCACCACGTCGAACCCGCAGGACGTCTATTCGGAATCGCTGCTCGGCAAGCTCGTGCTGACGCCGACCACGCGCGACACGATCAGGTTCACCGCCGAAACGGTGCAGCGCCGCGTGAGCACTGACGTGCTGTCGGCGATCAGCCCGCCGACCACGCTCGGCCTCACGACCTACGACCGGCTCGAGCGCAACCGCTTCAGCGTCGACTACGATTTCCGCGACGATGCGTTCCGCTGGTTCCAGACCGCGCACGTGCAGTTCTACTACCAGGACGCGAAGCAGGACCAGTACGCGTTCGAGACGCGCGGCCGGGCGGCTTCGCGTTCGCGCGACAACCAGTACAAGGAGCGCACGTTCGGCGGCTCCGCGTTCGCCGAAAGCGGCTTCGCGACCGGCCCGTTCGCGCACAAGCTGCTTTACGGCGTCGACGGCAGCGTGTCGCGCGTGACTAACCTGCGCGACGGCACGGTGCCGGGCGTCGGCGAGGCGTTCCCGAACAAGGCGTTCCCCGACACCGACTACACGCTGTTCGGCGCGTTCGTGCAGGACCAGATCGGCTACGGCCGCCTGCTCGTCACGCCGGGCCTGCGCTTCGACACGTACCGGCTGAGCCCGACCGCCAACGACCCGCTGTTCACCGGCAAGGCCGTGTCGACGAGCGCGAACGAACTGTCGCCGCGCGTCGCCGTGCTCTACGAGATCACGCCCGCGGTCATTCCGTACGTGCAGTACGCGCACGGCTTCCGCGCGCCGACGCCCGACCAGGTGAACAGCAGCTTCTCGAACCCGGTATACGGCTACACGTCGATCGGCAATCCGAACCTGAAGCCCGAGACGAGCGACACGTTCGAAGCCGGCCTGCGCGGCAAGGCCGGCACCGGTTACGGCGTCGTGCGCTACAGCGCCGCCGCGTTCACGGGCCGCTACCGCAACTTCATCTCGCGCACGACGATCGCCGGCAGCGGCCGGCCAACCGACCCGTTCGTGTTCCAGTACGTGAACTTCGCCGACGCGCGCATTCACGGCCTCGAAGGCCGCGCCGAATGGGTGATGCCGAACGGCATCACGCTGAAGACGGCGATGGCGTTCACGAAGGGCTCGACGCAGAACGACGGCGCGGCCAGCCAGCCGCTGAACACCGTCGACCCGTTCTCGGCCGTGTTCGGCGTGCGCTACGAGCCGACCGAGCGCTGGTACGTGCAGACCGACCTGCTGTTCCAGGCCGCGAAACGCGACAAGGACATCGACAAGTCCGACTGCTCGAACAAGGCGTGCTTCTCGCCGCCGTCGTCGTTCGTCGTCGACCTGCGCGGCGGCTACCGCTTCAACAAGCACGTGAGCGCGACGATCGGCATCCGCAACCTGTTCGACCGGAAGTACTGGAACTGGTCGGACGTGCGCGGCATCGCAGCCGATTCGCAGGTGCTCGACGCGTATACGTCGTCCGGCCGCACGGTCGCCGTCAGCATGAAAGTGGATTTCTGATGCGCGCCGCCCGCGCTGCCACCCCAACCGCTACTTGAAGGAGTCCGACATGATGCAATCCGCCCTTCCCGGTCAACCGGCCACGCCGGCCCGCGCAGCCGCCGCGCTGCGCGACGCGTTCATCCGGCTCAAGACCGAGCGCCAGCTGCGCAACCGCGACGTCGCGCAGGCGCTCGGCGTCAGCGAAGGCGAGGCGCTCGCCGCGTTCGTCGGCGAGCACGTCGTGCGGCTCGACGCGCGCTTTCCGGCGATGTTCGAGGAAATGCCGCGCCTCGGCCGCGTGATGGCGCTCACGCGCAACGACACGGCTGTCCACGAAAAGGACGGCGAATATGCGCAGATGAGCCACGACGGCCCCGTCGGCCTCGCGCTCGGCGATATCGACCTGCGCATCTTCTATCGTCACTGGGTATCGGCGTTCGCGGTGCGCGACGAGACCGCGCACGGCCCGTTGAAGAGCCTGCAGTTCTTCGACGCGCAGGGCCATGCGATCCACAAGGTCTACCTGCGCGCGCACAGCGACCACGCGGCGTACGACGCGTTCGTCGAGCGCTGGCGTGCGCCGTCGCAGGAGCCTGGCCTCGACGTCGCACCCGCCGCGCCGAAAACGCCCGAGCGCGCCGACACCGAGATCGACGTCGCGGGCTTCCGCGCCGCGTGGGACGCGATGACCGACACGCACCAGTTCTTCGGGATCACGCAGCGCTTCGGCGTGAGCCGCATGCAGGCGCTGCGGCTCGCCGATCCGCAATACGCGTATCCGGTCGAAACCGCGCATGCGCTGCGCCACGTGCTCCAGCAGGCCGCTCGGAGCGGCCAGCCGATCATGGTGTTCGTCGGCAACGCGGGGATGATCCAGATCCATACGGGCCCCGTCGCGAACGTGCGCGAGGTCGGCGCATGGATCAACGTGCTCGACCCGGGCTTCAACCTGCACGTGCGCGAAGACCTGATCGCCGCCGCGTGGGTCGTGAAGAAGCCGACCAGCGACGGCCGGTATTGGGGTCGACGACAGCCGCCAAAGCGGCGTCGACTTGTGCCCGGTCAATGCTCATCGAAACTCCGTGAAAACGTTTTTCTCGCGCGCAAACGTCAAAAAATATCAAATTACGGCG
>NZ_JAAGPC010000470.1:0-272 GCF_017104595.1 Burkholderia sp. Tr-20390
CGTATCGGCACGGTGAGCCGGCTCGCGATCGACGGCTTGCCCGATACGTGGACGCAACTGGAAGCCGGCGGCCTGTACGCGATCTACGCGGCCGGCGGCACGCCGGCCTGCGACGCGCTCGTGTGGGAGAGCGCGCGACAGGCGCGCACGCGCGACGTGACGGTCGTGCTCGCGCGCGACGCGGCGCACGTCGCCGACCAGATGCAGGCACGCGGCTTTGCAGGCGGCGCGCAGCCGGCCGGCTGGCCGCGCAACCTGAACGTGCTGGCGAT
>NZ_JAAGPC010000471.1:0-327 GCF_017104595.1 Burkholderia sp. Tr-20390
CCAGCGCGTTCTGATAGCAGTCGTACCCGTCAGTCATCGAACAGCGCAAGCCGTGACGTCGATGGATGTCCTGATAGTAGGTCGAGCAGTATTGCACCCCGCGATCGGAGTGGTGGATCAACGGCTGGCTTTGCGTTGTCTTGTGGTACGCCCGGCGAGGCACGACGAGCAGGCGCGCGGCGCGCAGTACATCGAACAGCCGATCTCGCCCCAACTTGATGCCGCGCTCGACCAACGCTGGCCCGAGCAGATGATGCAGTTTCCGCGTCCCTAGTCGGGGCTGACGCAGCCGTACATCCCGTACTAGTGTCGTCACGATATCGGCCT
>NZ_JAAGPC010000472.1:0-271 GCF_017104595.1 Burkholderia sp. Tr-20390
ACGTCGGGCACTTCCGGTACGTCGGGTACCTCCGGTACGTCCGGCACCTCCGGTACGTCGGGCACTTCCGGTACGTCGGGTACTTCCGGTACTTCGGGCACTTCCGGCACGTCGGGCACTTCCGGTACGTCGGGCACCTCCGGTACGTCGGGCACTTCCGGTACGTCGGGTACCTCCGGTACGTCCGGCACCTCCGGTACGTCGGGCACTTCCGGTACGTCGGGTACTTCCGGTACTTCGGGCACTTCCGGCACGTCGGGCACTTCCGGTA
>NZ_JAAGPC010000473.1:0-251 GCF_017104595.1 Burkholderia sp. Tr-20390
GCTTGTTTGCCAGCTCCCCGTAGCTTTTCGCAGGCTACCGCGTCCTTCATCGCCTGTGATCGCCAAGGCATCCACCACATGCACTTGTTCGCTTGACCCTATAACGAGTCTGTCTCATCGACAGTCGTTACAGGTTGAGTTCTCGCGTTGTGCCGTATTCCAAATTGAGTCAAACATTAAGTTCGAATCATCTTGAGATACATCGATACAATCACAACCCGGATAGTTTTCACGTCCATCTCAAGACGCTT
>NZ_JAAGPC010000474.1:0-243 GCF_017104595.1 Burkholderia sp. Tr-20390
GCCGCTCAGGATCTTGACGAAGGTCGACTTGCCCGCGCCGTTCGCGCCCATCAACGCGACGACTTCGCCGGCGCCGATCGACAGGTCGAGCGCCGACAGCGCGACGGTCGCGTCGAAGCGCTTCGCGATGCCCGTGGCGCTCAGGACAGGTGGTAACGTCGACCGATGAGGCCGATCGTCGCGCGTCACGTCCATCGTCTCGTTCGTCGCGCTATTCATACCGAAGATTCCGGACGGCGCGAT
>NZ_JAAGPC010000047.1:0-52062 GCF_017104595.1 Burkholderia sp. Tr-20390
CGTCCGGCAGGTTCGGCAGCGTGAGCTCGACGCCGCGCAGGTCGAGCGTGCCGGGCAGCGGCTGCTCGCGCTTCACGCTCGGCAGCGCGCGGCTCGCGTCGGGCCGCGCGGCGACGGGCGGCGCATTGCCGGTCGAGTTGTTCTGCGCGTCGGCCGGCAGCGATTCGACGTAGCGCAGTTCGTCGTCGGTGTCGTTGTAGCGGAGCACGGCGGGCGGCGCGCCGTCGACGACCACGTACGGGCGCGGGATCACGTCGCTGTAGCGCAGCAGCCAGTATTCGGCGACGAACGGCAGCTCGATGCGCTCGCCCGGTGCCAGCCGCACCGAGCCCGGTTGCGGCGTCAGTTCGTACAGGTCGCCGGTGAGCCGCCGCAGCGCGAAGCCGGGGCGGTCGATCCGCAGCAGGCGGCGGATGCTGTGCAGGTAGAGCTTCCAGCCGCCGTCGGCGATCGCCTGGTGGCCGCGGTTCTGCAGGATCAGGCGGCCGGTCGCGCAGGCCGCGCCGTCGGCGCCGAGATCGGCGCACGGCACGCCGGCCGCGGCTGCATGATTGTTGTCGACGGCGACGCGCAACGCGAGGCCGTTCGACAACTGCGCCGCGAGATCGGCCGGCGGCACGGGTGGACGGACGGTGCCGGCCGTCGCGAGCGCCGCGCTCGACGCTGGCGGTGCGCCGAGCGCGACCGGCGACAGCGCCGCGATCAGCAGGCCGGCAAACAGGGTGGACAAGGTTCGGTTCATGCGGACTCCTGAGACAAAAGGGGGCGTAGCGGCGTCACGGGATGACGTCGCTGCGAGCGGGTCTTTCAACGGAGCTGCGGGGACAACAGGGTGCGCGGGCGATGCGGCTGCCCCGCGCGAAGTCGGCACGCGGGCGCGTGCGTTACGGAACGGGTGGCGGGCAGGCGTGCCGGTCGGATCGGCGCGGGCGGGTACGCGTCTTCATCGGCGGTGCACGGCAGCGGCTGCTGCTGATGGTGACGCCGTGACGACGTGCCCATGGGCAGCGACGCGCGCGCGACCTGCGCGGTCGATGACGGCGACACTCGCCGACGACGCACAACCGGCCGCCACGCGCCGACGACGAGACGGCGCGCCAGCGCGCGCCACATTCGGGATTCGCATGTCTCCCCCACCCGGAAGGATTCGGCCTGTCAGCGGCCGTGTCCAAAGATCTTATGAAACCTTTTATTGGTATTCAAGTGGTATCAATCTGGCGCTAAATTGGCATCGCACCGGCGGGCCTGTCCAGCCGGCCGGAGGCGAAAAAAAACCTCGCGCGAGGCGAGGTTCCTTCCGGACGGCGGCGGCGCGATCGGCCGCGCGCGCATCAGTCGTGGCGAACGCGTGCTTCCTGCGTCTTCTGCCGCGCTTCGAGCCACATCGCATTGACGATGCCGAACGACAGCGCGACGCCGATACCGAGAATCCAGCTGAAATACCACATGATCCGACTCCTTGCGAAACGGTGGGCGAGGGCGCGTGCGCGCCCCGGCCCGGTTCAAAGCATCAATACAGCGAATGCTTGTTCTCTTCGAGCACCTCGCGCGTGACCTTGCCGCGCATCACGCGATACACCCAGCTCGTGTAGAGCAGGACGATCGGCAGGAACACGATCACCGCGAACAGCATCACCTGCAGCGTCATGTGGCTCGACGTGGAATCCCACACGGTCAGGCTGCTGCGCGGGTCGAGCGACGACGGCATGATGAACGGGAACATCGAGAAGCCGGCGGTCAGGATCACGCCGGTGATCATCAGGCCTGTGCAGAAGAACGCCGTCTTCTCCTGCTTCGAGCCGGCGAGCAGCAACGCGATCAGGCCACCCGCGATCGCGACGACGGGCGCCGCGATCATCCACGGGAATTCGCCGTAGTTCGCGAGCCACAGGCCCGAGCCGGCGGCGACGTCCTTGAGCAGCGGGTTCGCGACCGTATCGGTGGGCGCGGCGTGCGTGATGTGGAAGCCGCCGATGGTCGACGCGACCAGCACGCCGGCCAGCACGAACAGCACGACCGCGAGGAACGACGCCACGCGCAGCGCGACCGACGCACGGCGCGCGATCACGCCGTCCGTCTTCATCTTGATGAAGGCCGCACCGTGCGCGACGAGCATCGTGAGGCTGACGAGCCCGCACAGCAGCGCGAACGGGTTCAGCAGCGCCCAGAAGCCGCCGTAGTAGGTCACGCGCAGGTCGCTGTCGAACTTGAACGGCACGCCTTGCAGCAGGTTGCCGAACGCGACGCCGAACACGAGCGCCGGCACGAAGCCGCCGACGAACAGGCCCCAGTCCCAGCCCGCACGCCAGCGCGGGTCGGGCCGCTTGCTGCGGTAGTCGAAGCCCACCGGCCGGAAGAACAGCGCGAACAGCACGAGCAGCATCGCGAAGTAGAAGCCGGAGAACGACGCCGCGTAGACGAGCGGCCAGGCCGCGAACATCGCGCCGCCGGCCGTGATCAGCCACACCTGGTTACCTTCCCACGTCGCGCCGACGGTGTTGACGATGATGCGGCGCTCCTCGTCGGTCTTGCCGAGGAACGGCAGCAGCGCGGTCGCGCCCATGTCGAAGCCGTCGGTGACGGCGAAGCCGATCAGCAGCACGCCGACGAGCAGCCACCAGATCAGCTTGAGAGTTGCATAGTCCATAGCGATTCCTTGTTCCGTTTCAGGTGCGTGCTCACGCCGTGGCGCGCTCGCTGGCGGCCGCGATTTCGTGGTGATAGCGGCCGGTATGCAGCGACGACGGGCCGAGGCGCGCGTACTTGAACATCAGCTTGATCTCGATGACGAACAGCGCGGTATAGAACAGGATGAAGCCCGCGAGACTCAGGTACAGGTCGCTCGGCTGCAGGCTCGACGCGGACAGGTGCGTCGGCAGCACGCCGGCGATCGTCCACGGCTGGCGGCCGAGCTCGGCGACGATCCAGCCGAATTCGATCGCGATCCACGGCAGCGGGATCGCCCACACCGCATAGCGGAGGAACCAGCGGCGGTTGTCCTGCAGCAGTTCGCGGCGCGCGCAGAACCAGAACGCGGCGATGAACGTCGCGACGAACAGGAAGCCGAGGGCCACCATGATCCGGAACGAGAAGAACACGGGCGCGACCGGCGGGATCGTCTTCTTCGCGGCGGCCTTGATCTGCTCGGGCGTCGCGTCGACCACGTTCGGCGTGAACTGCTTGAGCATCAGCCCGTAGCCGAGATACTGCTTGTGCTGGTCGAACAGCGCGCGGGTCGCGTCGCTCGTGTCGCCCTGCTTGATCTTCTGCAGCGCGCCGTACGCGACCATCCCGCTCTGGATGTGCTCCTCGCTGTGCTTCGCGAGCTCGCGCAGGCCGATCACCGGTTCGTCGATCGAGCGCGTCGCGATCAGGCCGAGCGCGTACGGGATCTTGATCGCATAGTCGGTGCGCTGTTCTTCCTGGTTCGGGATGCCGATCAGCGTGAACGATGCGGGTGCCGGCTGCGTTTCCCATTCGGATTCGATCGCGGCGAGCTTCATCTTCTGCACTTCGCCGGTCGTATAGCCCGATTCGTCACCGAGCACGATCACGCACAGCGTCGCCGCGAGGCCGAAGCCGGCCGCGACCGCGAACGAGCGCAGCGCGAAGTCGACGTCGCGCTTCTTCAGCAGGTACCACGACGACACGCCGAGCACGAACATCGCCGCCGACACATAGCCGGCCGACACCGTGTGCACGAACTTCACCTGCGCGACCGGGTTGAACAGCACGTCGAACAGGCTCGTCATCTCCATGCGCATCGTCTGGTAGTTGAACTCGGCGCCGACCGGGTTGTTCATCCAGCCGTTCGCGACGAGGATCCACAGCGCGGACAGGTTCGAGCCGAGCGCGACGAGGAACGTGACCATCAGGTGCTTGACCTTCGACAGGCGGTTCCAGCCGAAGAAGAACAGGCCGACGAACGTCGATTCGAGGAAGAACGCCATCAGGCCTTCTACCGCGAGCGGTACGCCGAAGATGTCGCCGACATAGTGCGAGTAGTACGACCAGTTCGTGCCGAACTGGAATTCGAGCGTGATGCCGGTCGTCACGCCCATCGCGAAGTTGATCCCGAACAGCTTGCCCCAGAACTGGGTCATGTCCTTGTAGACCTGTTTGCCGGTCATCACGTACACCGCTTCCATGATGACGAGCAGCCAGGACAGGCCGAGCGTCAGCGGCACGAACAGGAAGTGGTAGAGCGCCGTGATGCCGAACTGCAGACGTGACAGATCGACGACTTCACTACTTATCATGGTGGTCTCCCTCGGTAGATGCAGGCGCCGGTACCGAGAGCAGCTTCTCGGCGACGGCGGCAGGCGGCAACGACATGTGCTCGGCCTGCGGATGATTGAAGAATGCGTATTTGAGCGACATCAGGAGGATCAGCTTGACGATCAGCACCAGGGTGATGTCGCGGGCGAGGGTCGGGCCGCGTGCCCACGCGGCGATGCGCGCGCGCCAGCCGATCGTGCCGGCCGGCCGCGCGGGCGGCGGCGCAGGCTCTTTATTGATCGAGATCAAGGCGAATATCCTGAATCGATTTAAATCTGATTTGGGGCGACTTTACGTCGGATTTATGACGGCCGTGAAGCTGTTTTAATCCTTTTGCGCCTGACATGCCAATTTTAAAAGGACGGCTTTCCGATGCCGAGTGCTGCGCTGCGGCAGACCGTCGCGAAACACGGGCCGAAACTTGAGGCAGATCAAGGTTATGCGGAAGGGGCCCCCAAACGGCCTATTACCTGACGAATCAGGTCAATTAATCCGCACTGAAACGCGCCGAGAAACGAACGAGGCAGCGAATGAAAAGCAGCGGAAAAGACGGGCGAAAAAAAACCGCTGCCGGTCGGGCAGCGGTTTTTGATGAAGCGCTCTAAATCGCAGCGATTTACGCGTATTCGGCGAGGGCGGTGCGCATCTTTTTCATCGCGCTCGCCTCGATCTGGCGGATGCGTTCCGCCGACACACCGAACTCGGCGGCGAGATCGTGCAGCGTCGAGCCGCCCGAGCCGTCGTCGTCGACGTGCAGCCAGCGCGCCTCGATGATGCGGCGGCTGCGCGCGTCGAGTGCGCCGAGTGCCTGCGCGATGCCGTCCGTCTGCAGCGTGTCGCGCTGACGCGCGGCCAGCACGGCGGTCGGTTCGTTGTGCGAGTCGGCCAGGTAGGCGATCGGCGCGTACGACTCCTCGCCGTCCTCGACCTGCCCTTCGAGCGCGATGTCGCCGCCCGACAGGCGCGTTTCCATTTCGGTCACGTCTTCGCGCTTGACGTTCAGTTCCTTCGCGAGGCCGTCGATTTCCTCGGGCGTCATCGCCTGCAGGCCTTTCTTGTGGCTGCGCAGGTTGAAGAACAGCTTGCGCTGCGCCTTCGTCGTCGCGACCTTCACCGTGCGCCAGTTGCGCAGGATGTACTCGTGAATCTCGGCCTTGATCCAGTGGATCGCGTACGACACGAGACGCACGTTCTGGGCCGGATCGAAGCGCTTCACGGCCTTCATCAGGCCGATGTTGCCTTCCTGGATCAGGTCGCCGTGCGGGAGACCGTAGCCGAGATAGTTGCGCGAGATCGACACGACGAGCCGCAGGTGCGACAGCACGAGGCGGCGTGCCGAGTCGAGGTTGTTGCCCTCGCGGAATTCGGTCGCGTACTGGCGTTCCTCTTCCGGCGTCAGCAGCGGAATGCGATTGACGGCCTGGATATACGCGTCGATGTTGCCAAGCTGGCCCGGCAACATCGATTGGGCTGCGAGCGCCAGCGAGCCTGCCGATGCGGCCTTGGCCGGCGTCGGGCTCAGGGTGTTCGGGAGGGTCAGGGCGTTGCTCACTAAAAACTCCTTTGGAATCAGGGACAAACCCCCGGTCTCGGATGAGATTCCGGGAGCCATCTTAGCACTCCCGGAAACCGAGTGCTAATTCCTTAGAGCAAGCGTGGGCATCGGAGTTCCCGCTTTTTCTATCGAGCAAGTCGAGTCGATAGTCTATTCTGCGACAGAGGGGGCGAAGCGAAGTTCCGTAAGCCGTTGTTTCTGATGGTAATCAGTAGACGATTTCAATTTTTGTCGTTTTGGAAGCAAGCCATTTCGCTTTGTGATGCCGATCCGAAAAGTCCTTTACCATACCATTCAGTTCGCTTGAGCCGGCCGATGCGGCTGGCTCCATTCAACCCCCAAAGTTGGAGTGACAGATGAACAATAAGAAGAATCGCCGGCCCCGCAGCCGGCTTGCGCTGCACGCGATGCTGGCGGCGTCCCTTCTGGCCGGATCGGGTGCGGCATGTGCGGATCGATGGGGGATTCAGGCGGGCGGTGGTTTTTCGGATCGCCGCGGGGTCGACAAGGCCGATCTCGGCGTGGTGTGGGATCCGGGCTGGAACTGGTGGGAAATCGGCGGCTGGCACTTCGCGTTCGTCGTGGAAGGGCACGCCGGCTACTGGCA
This sequence comes from Burkholderia sp. Tr-20390, assembly GCF_017104595.1. Taxonomy (NCBI): domain Bacteria; kingdom Pseudomonadati; phylum Pseudomonadota; class Betaproteobacteria; order Burkholderiales; family Burkholderiaceae; genus Burkholderia; species Burkholderia sp. Tr-20390. The sequence goes on from NZ_JAAGPC010000047.1 coordinate 6,441, forward strand.
CACGGGCGGCAACGTCCACGGCAACATCGGCGAATTCGGCGTGACGCCGATGTTCCGCTTCATCAGGAGCGCCGGGGAGATCCGCCCGTTCATCGAGGCCGGCGGCGGCGTGAGGCTGCTGACGCACCCGACGATCTCGGATCACTTCTCGTTGGGCACCGCGTTCCAGTTCGCGCCGACGGCGGGGGTGGGCGTGCAGTTCGGCCAACGGCAACAGTATCAGGTCGGCTACCATTTTGAACATGTGTCTAACGCGGGTATCAAAGAGCCGAATCCTGGTATAAATTTCCACCAGTTCTACTTGCAGTACAACTTCTGATCCGCACGCCCGCGCACGGCGTGCGCGTTGCCGAGGAGTCAGGCGATGGCGAAGGTGGTCGATGCGATCCGCGCGCTCGAGCGCGATCGGTTCCGGGCGATGGTGGACGGGGACGGCGAGGCGCTCGACACGCTTTTGTCGGACAAGGTGTTCTTCGTCCACACCAACGGCAAACGCGAAACCAAGCAGCAGTTCATCGACGCCATCGTCGCCGGCCGCCGCCGCTATCGCCAGATCGAAATCCAGTCGCAGGACGTGCTGCCCGTCGGCGATGAAACCTGCGTCGTCACCGGGCGCGCGTTGATCGAGATGGAAACGAACAACGGCGGCCTGGTCTTCCCGATTGCCTATACCTCCGTCCACACCCACCAACAGGGCCGCTGGAGCCTGTTCGCGTGGCAGGCGACGCGGTGCGCGACCGAGACATGAGCGCGCGTGGCGCTTCTTTTCATGTCCCGACCGAAGCGGCCTTCTGGGCCGCTTTTTGCTGCCTCGTGCGACGCGGATCGCGCGGCGCACGGGCGGTCACGCCCCGCTCGCTGACGTTTGAACCCTGAAACGGAACCTGCCGCTCAGGCCGCCGCGCGGCGATCCGCGCAGTGCCATGCCGAGCGGTTGATCGCGCTGACCACCGCGTCGAGCGCGGCGCTCGCCGCATCGGCGTGCAGGCCGACGCCGTGCCGCAGCGGCGCATCGCCGACCCGGCAGCCGACCGATACCGCGATCCGTCCATCCGTCGTGCGGGCGTGTTCGCACGACGCGACGTCGATCGCGGCGCCGGCGGCCGCCGCGAATGCCGCGGCCAAACGTCGCACGGCCTCGTCGGGCGTCGTGTCTGGCGCGGGCACTGCCGCGATCTCGCGGTTCTGCCAGCGCACGCCGTTGCCGTGTCGCTCGGCCGGCCCGTCGGTGTCGAAGAATTCGCGCGCGAACAACGCGCAGATCGCGTCGCCGGTCACTTCCTCGCCGGACGCGTCGGCGAGCGTCTGCACCGCATGGCTGAATTCGATCTGCACGCGGCGCGTGGGCGTGAAGCCCATCCCGCGTTCGAGCAGGAACGTCGCGCCGCCCTTGCCGGACTGGCTGTTCACGCGGATCACCGCGTCATAGCTGCGGCCGAGGTCGGCCGGGTCGATCGGCAGGTACGGCACTTCCCAGGCCGCGTCGGGGCGCTGCTGCGCGAAGCCCTTGCGGATCGCGTCCTGGTGCGAGCCCGAGAACGCGGTGAACACGAAGTCGCCCGCATACGGGTGGCGCGGATGCACGGGAATCTGGTTGCAGCGTTCGACGACGCGGCGCACCGCGTCGATGTCGGAGAAATCGAGGCCCGGATCGACGCCCTGCGTGTAGAGATTCAGCGCGAGCGTGACGAGATCGACGTTGCCGGTGCGTTCGCCATTGCCGAACAGGCAGCCCTCGATGCGGTCGGCGCCCGCGAGCAGCGCGAGTTCGGCCGCCGCGACCGCGGTGCCGCGATCGTTGTGCGGATGCACGGACAACACGATGCTGTCGCGGTACGCGAGGTTGCGGTCCATCCACTCGATCTGGTCGGCGAACACGTTCGGGCTCGCGGCTTCGACGGTGGCCGGCAGGTTGACGATCATCTTGTGATCGCGGGTCGGCCGCCAGGTCTGCGCGACCGCGTCGCAGATCTCGCGCGCGAACGTCAGCTCGGTCATGCTGAAGGTTTCCGGCGAGTACTGGAAGGTCCACTGCGTGTCGGGGCGCGCGGCGGCGTGTTCCTTGATGATGCGCGTGCCGTCGATCGCGAGCGCCTTCACGTCGGCCTTTGACATCCCGAACACGATGCGGCGGAACGACGGGCAGACCGCGTTGTACAGGTGCACGATCGCGCGCGGCACGCCTTCGAGCGCATCGAAGGTGCGGGCGATCAGGTCCTCGCGCGCCTGCACGAGCACTTCGATCGTCACGTCGTCGGGAATCCGCTTGTCGTCGATCAGCTTGCGGACGAAATCGAAGTCGGTTTGCGACGCCGACGGAAAACCGACTTCGATCTCCTTGAACCCGATCGCGACCAGCATCTCGAAGAACTCGAGCTTCTGCTCGATGCTCATCGGCTCGATCAGCGATTGGTTGCCGTCGCGCAGGTCGGTGCTCATCCAGACGGGCGCGCGCTCGATGGTGCGCGACGGCCATTTGCGGCCATTGAGGCGGACGGGCTCGAACGGACGGTACTTGTCTTGCGGATTGCGCTGCATCTTCTGGACCTCGGGTCTCAAGTCGCGAGCGAAGACGGGCGGCATGGGCGACGGTTGGCGCTGCCTCGCTCCGCGGCACGTGAACGCGCTGCGGATGCGGATGATCTTCGCGAGTCGGCCGACGGATAGACGGACGAATGCTGACGACTTCGGGTTGTAAAAACTACGAGAGGGGTACTGCGAGGAACTGCTGGGAGGGACCGTGCGGACAGCACACGGCGCTACGAAAGCCTTAGGCTAGTCGTAGCGATAGCGGCCGCGCTAGGCGGCCGGAGGTAATTCGGAGGGGGTTCGGAAAGGAACGCATGAGGGCAACTCTATGCCAGGATGCGCTCGCGTGTCAAATGCCCTGCAAGCGGGGCCGGTTCGCGAGCGTGCCTTCAGCGTGCGATGCGGGCGATCTGCACGATCGTCGCGACCTGCCGGGCGACCGTGTCGGGCACCGGCACTTCGCCGCGCAATACGGCGTCGGTCCACGCGGCCGTCGTGGCCGCGTCGCGCGATTCGGGCAGGGCGACAGCAGGCGCATCGGTCGACGAGCGTTCTGCGTCGATCAGCGTGTCGCACACGCCGTCGTGCAGCCAGTCGACCTGCACCTGGCGCCGCGTGTCGGCAACGGCTTCGCCCTCGGTGCCGCGTGCCAGCAGCGCGCCGCCGAGCGCGGCATCCGGATGGTCGCGGAACAATTGCGCCAGGCTGTCGCGGTACGGCGGGTGCGTGTAGTTGACGAGCCGCAGGCCGGCCGGCGCGAACGGCTGCAGGATCTTCACGAGCGTGTGCGTCGAGTTGCGCACGCCGAGCACGCTGCGCATCGACAGCAGGCGTGCGATGCGCGGCGCCAGCACCTCGATCGACGCGAACGCGACGCGGCGCTCGGCGAGCATGTCCTCGATGGCATCGTGCGAAGCCGACGGTGCGAGCGACAACGCCGAGAAGATCTCGGCGCTCGTCACGCGGCCCGGATCCTGCTCGACGCCATGCACGAGCACCGGCACGCCTTCGCGCGCGAGCAGCAGCGCGAGCAGCGGCACGAGGTTCGGCTGCTTGCGCGCGCCGTTGTAGCTCGGGATCGACACGGGGCGGAACGCGGCATCCTGCACGTGCACCGGCTCGAACGACGCCTGCGCGGCGGCGAGCATCGCGGCCAGCTCGTCGGCGGATTCGCCCTTCAGCCGATAGGCGATCAGGATCGCGCCGAGTTCGACGTCCGACACGCGTGCGTCGAGCATCGCGCGATAGAGCTCGAACGTGTCCTCGGCGGACAGCGCGCGTGCGCCGTGCGGGCCGCGGCCGATTTCCTTGATGAAGCGGGCGCACGGGAACGGAACGGCGGCGGGATCGTGGGAAGCGGTCATCGGGGCGTGGGGCGGGCGGCCGGCATCGGGCCGCGCTGTGAGCGGTGAGGAATGCCCCGAGTATCGCACGGGTGCGGCTGCCGCCAAGCGAGGCCGCGCGGCGCGGCGCGCTACACTCTGAGTCCCGGCGGTGCGCGCCGGCTGCGCCGCGCCCGTGCCGTCGCCGGCCGAATACGACTACGAGAGACATCCCATGAAGCTTTACAGCTATTTCCGCAGTTCCGCGTCGTACCGCGTGCGGATCGCCCTGAACCTGAAGCAGCTGCCGTTCGACTATGTCCCCGTGCACATGCTGCGCGACGGCGGCGAGCAACTGAAGGACGCGTACCGCGCGCTGAATCCGGATGCGGTCGTGCCGACGCTGATCGACGGCGACGCGACGCTGCAGCAGTCGCTCGCGATCATCGAATATCTCGAGGAAACCCATCCGGAGCCGGCGCTGCTGCCGAAGCAGCCGGTCGATCGCGCGTATGTGCGTGCGGTCGCGCTGCAGATCGCGTGCGAAATCCATCCGCTCAACAACCTGCGCGTGCTGAAGTACCTGAAGCACACGCTGAAGGTGCCCGAGGAGGCGAAGAACGCGTGGTACCGGCACTGGATCGAGGCGGGCTTCGAGACACTCGAGACGCGTCTCGCGAGCGATCCGCGCACCGGTAAGCTGTGCTTCGGCGATGCGCCGACGCTCGCCGACATATGCCTCGTGCCGCAGGTGTTCAACGCGAACCGCTTCTCGATCGACACGACGCGCTATCCCACGATCCAGCGGATCGTCGACCATGCATCGACGCTCGATGCGTTCAAGGCCGCCGAGCCCGGCGCGCAACCCGACGCCGAATGAGCGTGATGCGCTCGGCATGCATGACCGGGCGCGCATGAAAAAGGGCGCCCGAAGGCGCCCTGTGCGATGCGTGCCGGCGATGTTCAGCCGAGCAGCGCGTCCGCGAATTCGACCGCGCTGAACGGCTGCAGATCCTCGACCTTCTCGCCAACGCCGATGAAGTACACCGGCACCGGGCGCTGCCGCGCGATCGCGGCGAGAATCCCGCCCTTCGCGGTGCCGTCGAGCTTCGTGACGATGAGGCCGGTGAGGCCGAGCGCGTCGTCGAATGCCTTGACCTGCGTGAGCGCGTTCTGGCCGGTGTTCGCATCGATCACCAGCAGCACTTCGTGCGGCGCACCGTCGTGTGCCTTCGAGATCACGCGCTTCACCTTCTTCAGCTCTTCCATCAGGTGGAGCTGCGTCGGCAGGCGGCCGGCCGTGTCGGCCATCATCACGTCGATCTTGCGCGCGCGCGCCGCGCTGACCGCGTCGAAGATCACCGCGGCCGGATCGCCGCTTTCCTGCTGCACGACCGTCACGTTGTTGCGCTCGCCCCAGACCGCCAGCTGTTCGCGCGCGGCCGCGCGGAACGTGTCGCCCGCGGCCAGCAGCACCGACTGGTCGAAACTCTGCAGGTGCTTCGCGAGCTTGCCGATGCTGGTCGTCTTGCCCGCACCGTTCACGCCGGTGATCATCATCACGAGCGGCTGCGCGCGGCCGAGCATCAGCGATTTCTCGAGCGGCGTCAGCAGTTCGACGAGCAGGTCGTGCAGTGCCGATTTCACCTGCTGCGGGTCGGTCAGGCGGCCCGTGCGCACCTTTTCGCGCAGCGCGCCGAGCAGGTACTCGGTCGCGTCGACGCCCGCGTCGGACATCAGCAGCGCGGTTTCGAGCTCCTCGTACAGATCCTCGTCGATCTTCGTGTTGACGAACACGCCGGTGATGCTCGAGCCCGTCTTGGCGAGCCCCGTTTTCAGGCGCGCGAGCCACGATTTCTTCGCGGTGGCGTCCTGCAGCGGCGGCGGGACGATTTCGACCGTCTCGACGACTTCGTCGCGGCCATCGTTGGTCGGCGTGACCGTCATCACGACGGCCGGCGCGGCCGGTTGCGCGGGCGCTTGCGGCACGTCGGCCGCGGGCGGGGCCTCGACCGCGGGCGCTTCGGACGGTTCGTCCGTTTGCTGCGCGTCGGCCGATTGCGATTCCGCCGGATCGGGCTCCTGCGTTTTCTTGAATCGTTTGAAGAAGCTGAACATGGTCTGACGTCGGGAAGAGGGCGGGCCGCCGCCAGGGGCGGGCACCGGACGGGCCGTTTTGCGTTCGCGCGGGCGCGGCGCACGGCGGCCGAAACCGTGCATTTTATCAGTGCGGCGTGGCGCTCGCGCCAGCGCGCATCGCCGCTGTGGTAACGTGCGCCTGTTTAGCGGTGCGCCCCCGCGCGCGCCCGGTCCCTCCGTCGTCGATATTCAGTATGTCCCGTTCCTCTCCCGGCCGCCCGGCGGCCCCTTCTGGCCGCGGCAAGCCGCACACGATCCGCATCATCGGCGGTGACTGGAAACGCACGCCGCTCGCGGTGCTCGATCTCGACGGCCTGCGGCCGACGCCCGATCGCGTGCGCGAGACGCTGTTCAACTGGCTCGGCCAGGATCTCGAAGGCCGGCGTTGCCTCGACCTGTTCGCGGGCACCGGCGCACTCGGTTTCGAGGCGGCGTCGCGCGGCGCGGCGAGCGTCGTGATGGTCGAGCGCCATCCGCGCGCCGCGCAGCAGCTGCGTGCGATCAAGGACAAGCTCGGCGCGCGTGCGGTCGAGGTTGCCGAGGCGGACGCGCTGCGGCTCGCGGCCGGGCTCACGCCGGGCGCGTTCGACGTCGTGTTTCTCGATCCGCCGTTCGACGATCTGGCCGCGCTCGAGCGCGCGATTGCGCTGGCGGCGCCGCTCGTCGCGGCGGGCGGCGCGCTGTACGTCGAGACGGGGGCGGAGCTCGATCCGGCCGCGCACGACGCACTCGCCGGCTGGGAGGTCGTGAAGCACGGCAAGGCCGGTGCGGTTCACTATCATTTGCTGCGGCGCGAAAATGATGAATAATGCGCGTTCCATACGAGGCGGCGCGCCGCAAAGGCGACGCATGCCCATCTCGGCAGCGGCGTGCGCATCGCACCGCTGCCATCCCGTTTGCGTGATGACAGGAGGAGCGACATGGTAGTCGCCGTGTATCCCGGTACGTTCGATCCGCTGACGCGCGGGCACGAAGACCTCGTGCGGCGTGCGTCGAGCATTTTTGATACGCTGGTGGTCGGTGTGGCCGACAGCCGCGCGAAAAAGCCGTTCTTCTCGCTCGAAGAACGTCTGACGATTGCGAACGAGGTGCTCGGCCATTATCCGAACGTGAAGGTGATGAGTTTCACCGGCCTCCTGAAGGATTTCGTCCGCACCAACAATGCGCGCGTGATCGTGCGCGGCCTGCGCGCCGTGTCCGATTTCGAATACGAGTTCCAGATGGCGGGGATGAACCGCTACCTGCTGCCCGACGTCGAGACGATGTTCATGACGCCGTCCGATCAGTACCAGTTCATCTCGGGGACGATCGTGCGCGAAATCGCGCAATTGGGCGGCGATGTCAGCAAGTTCGTGTTCCCGTCCGTCGAGAAGTGGCTGACCGAGAAAGTCGCTGCGATCGGAGGCCCTGCCGCGTGATGCGGCGCCGGCCGGTTTCGTTGCGAAGCCGGCCGTCGGCCTGAAGAAGTGAGATCAGTATGGCTTTGATGATTACCGACGAGTGCATCAATTGCGACGTGTGCGAGCCCGAGTGCCCGAACGGCGCGATTTCGATGGGCCCGGACATCTACGTGATCGACCCGAACAAGTGCACCGAGTGCGTCGGCCATTTCGACGAACCGCAGTGCCAGCAGGTGTGTCCGGTCGAATGCATTCCGCGCGATCCGCAGCATGACGAATCGCACGCGCAATTGATGGAGAAGTATCACGCGTTGACCGCCGAAAAGGGCGACGACGCGTCGTGACCCCGCGGTGACGCGCGCGCTCGAGTCCTTCGGCACGACCGTCACGCATCCGGATCGGCGCCGCCCGGCGCCGGTTCTTCCGTTTCAGGCCAGCAGCTCGCGCAACGCCGCGACGAGCGCATCGCATTCGGCGTCGGTGCCGACGGTGATGCGCAGGTGCTGGTCGATCCGCGGCAGCCGGAAGTGCCGCACGAAAATCTCCCGTTCCTTCAGTTTCGCTGCGATTGCGCCCGCGTCGTGCGCGGGATGGCGCGCGAACACGAAATTCGCGGCCGACGGCACGATGTCGAAGCCGAGCGCGTCGAGCGCATGCGTCAGACGCGACCGGCTGTCGATCACGCGCCGGCAGGTTGCGTTGAAATAGTCGGTGTCTTCATAGGCGGCCTGCGCGGCCACTTGCGCGAGCCGGTCGAGCGGGTACGAGTTGAAGCTGTCCTTCACCCGGTTCAGCGCGTCGATCAGCGCGGCATCGCCGAATGCGAAGCCGACGCGCATGCCCGCGAGCGAGCGCGCCTTCGACGTCGTGTGGACGACGACCAGGTTCGGGTAGCGGTCGATCAGCGTGATCGCGGACTGCGCGCCGAAGTCGACATACGCTTCGTCGATCACGACGACCGACGACGGATTCGCCGCTGCGATCCGCTCGACGTCAGCGAGCGGCAGCGCACGCCCGGTCGGCGCGTTCGGGTTCGGAAACAGCACGCCGCCGGCGTCGTCGAGATAGTCCTCGACACGGATCGAGAAGTCGTCCGCGAGCGGCACGATCGACGTCTGGACGCCGTACAGGCGCGCGTAGGTCGGATAGAAGCTGTACGTGATGTCGGGGAAGCGCAGCGGCCGGTCGTGCTTGAGCAGCGCCTGGAACGTGTGCGCGAGCACCTCGTCGGAACCGTTGCCGACGAACACCTGCTCGGGCTTGATCCGGTGATGCGCCGCGACCGTTTCGCGCAGCGCGCGCGCAACCGGGTCGGGATAGCGGCGTAGCGTGTCGCCGGTCTCGCCGAGTTCGCGTGCGATTGCCGCGACGACGCGTGGCGACGGCGGATAGGGATTCTCGTTGGTGTTCAGCTTCACGGGGTGTGCGAGCGCGGGCTGCTCGCCCGGCACGTAAGGCACGAGTTGCTGAACGATGTCGCTCCAGTAACGGCTCACCGCTTGGCTCCTGTCGGGCAAAGCGACCAGATTACCGCATGTGCGCGCAGGGCGGGGCCGCCCGGCGGCACCGGACGGCTCGATGCACCGGAGCGGTGCGATGCGGTCAGTTGCGATGCAGCTGCATCGTCGCGCGGTCGAGTTCGCCCTTGACGACCATCGGCATCACGGCGAGCGCACGTTCGATCGACGCGTCGATCACGTCCTGTTCCTCGCGGCGCGGCGGTTTCAGCACGAAGTTCGCGACGTCGGGCTTCGCGCCGGCGCGCGCGCTTTCCGGAATCAGGTCGCGCGGATGGCCGATGCCGATCCGCAGCCGCCAGTACTGCTGCGACGACAGGTGCGCGGTGATGTCCTTCAGGCCGTTGTGGCCCCCGCTGCCGCCGCCGAGCTTCAGCTTCACGGTGCCGGGCGGCAGGTCGAGCTCGTCGTGCGCGACGAGGATCTGGTCGGGCAGGATCTTGAAGAATTGCGCGAGCGCGACGACTGACTGGCCGGAGCGGTTCATGTAGGTTTGCGGCTCGAGCAGGTGGACTTCCTCGCCGTGCAGGCGCGCTTTCGCGTAGAAGCCATGGAAGCGGCGCTCGTCGCGCAGCGTCGCGCCGGCTTCGCGGGCGAGCTGGTCGATCAGCCAGAAGCCGGCGTTGTGGCGCGTCGCGGTGTATTCCGCCCCGGGATTGCCGAGGCCGACGATCAGTTTGATCATGACGTTTCGAAGGCGGCAACGGCCGCCTGGGCGCAGAAAAAGAAAAACCCGCCGGGCAAGCCGCGGCGGGTTGCGTCGACCGTTTCGAGAAACGGATCGATGGGGCGCGTGGGCAGCCCGCTCAGGCAGCCGGCGTTTCGCCTTCTGCTGCGTCCGACACGGCACCAGCCGGGACCGTCGCCGATGCGACAACCGGGTTTTCCGCGTCGATGTGCGCGACCAGCGCGACGCCCTTCGGCAGCGTGATGTCCTTCGCGTGCAGCGATTGACCGGCTTCGATCTTCGACAGGTCGACTTCGAGGAACTCCGGCAGGTCAGCCGGCAGGCACTCGATTTCGATTTCCGTCGCGACGTGCGAAACGATCGCGCTCGACAGCTTCACGGCCGGGCTGATTTCAGCGTTCAGGAAGTGCAGCGGAGCCTTCGTGTGCAGCTTCTTCTTCGCGTCAACGCGTTGGAAGTCCACGTGCAGCACCAGTTGCTTGAACGGGTGGTATTGCACGTCGCGCAGCAGAACCTGTTGCGACCGGCCAGCCACTTCGAGGTCGAGGATCGACGAGTGGAAAGCTTCCTTCTTCAGGGCGTGCCACAGGGCGTTGTGATCGAGTTCGATCTTTTGCGGGGCTGCTTCGCCACCGTAAACGATACCCGTGGTCTTACCAGCGTTGCGCAGGCGGCGGCTCGCACCCGTACCTTGCTCTTGGCGCTCGAAAGCGACGACTTTCATGTGATTCTCCAATAGCTGCCCGCGACCAGGCAGTAAAACGGGGCCGTCAAATTGCGGCCCCCGATGAAACGGCCGGGGTTTCGTCTATCCCGTCCGATTGTGCAAAAAGCGAAGCGTTGCCGCTTCGCTTTCCGCGCATGCTTTGTTCAGTCGATTCGCGATCAGGATTCCGCGAACAGCGACATCACCGAGTCGCCGCGGCGGATCCGCGAGAACGTTTCGGCCAGCAGGCTCGCGCTCGTCAGTGCACGGATCTTCGAGCAGCCGAGCGATTCGGCGGACAGCGGGATCGTGTCGGTGACGACCAGCTCGTCGAGTGCCGATGCGGCGATGCGGTCGCCTGCGCCACCCGACAGCACCGGGTGCGTCGCGTAGGCGAAGACCTGCTTCGCGCCGCGCTCTTTCAGCACTTGAGCAGCCTTGCAGAGCGTGCCTGCCGTATCGACCATGTCGTCCATGATCACGCAGGTGCGGCCTTCGACTTCACCGATGATGTTCATCACTTCGGAGACGTTCGCCTTCGGGCGACGCTTGTCGATGATCGCGAGATCGCAGTTGAGCTGCTTCGCGAGTGCCCGGGCACGCACCACGCCGCCGACGTCCGGCGACACGACGAGCAGATCCGGGTAGTTCTGCTTGCGCAGGTCACCCAGCAGGATCGGCGTTGCGTAGATGTTGTCGACCGGGATGTCGAAGAAGCCTTGAATCTGGTCGGCGTGCAGATCCATCGTGATGATCCGCTCGACGCCGGCGATTTCCAGCATGTTCGCGACGACCTTCGCCGAGATCGCGACGCGCGCCGAACGCGGGCGGCGATCCTGACGGGCGTAACCGAAGTAGGGGATGGCTGCAGTGATCCGGCCGGCGGATGCGCGCTTGAGCGCATCGACCATGATCATCAGTTCCATCAGGTTGTCGTTCGTCGGTGCGCACGTGGATTGCAGGACGAAGACGTCCTTGCCACGCACGTTTTCCTGGATCTCGACCTGGATCTCGCCGTCGGAGAAACGGCTGACCATTGCTTTGCCGAGGGGAATTCCAAGGATATTGACGACTTCCTGGGCGAGCGCGGGATTCGCGTTGCCAGTAAAAACCATCAGGCCGTCATGGCTGCTCATCGTGCACCTGCTTCGGGCTTAGGCGGGAAATGCGGGAAAATTTTTGGCAGGGGAGGAAGGACTCGAACCCTCGCATGCCGGAATCAAAATCCGGTGCCTTGACCAACTTGGCGACTCCCCTACACTTAACTGATAACTTCACCGAACTTGTGTAGGCCGTTCGGCAAAGTAAAACTTCATGACGCGAAAGCGAAGAGCGGATGCTCGTTCAGGCTCTCGGCAACTGCACCGTTCCAACTGGTGGGCAGCTTGGCTTGCGCCGCTTCTGCCTCATGCTTGCTGCGAAACGCTGCAAACACGCTTGCTCCGGAGCCGGTCATCCTCGCGGGGGTCACATCATACAACCATTTGACCACCTGCGCAACTTCCGCGTACTTACTTGTCACAACTTGCTGCATATCGTTCCGGCCGAAACTATCTGGCCATCCCGCGTCGCTGCTTTGCTGTGCAAGAAAGTCCGTAATTGTGACGCGCTTCGAATCTCTTGTCAACAACTCATCTGAAAATATTTCAGCGGTTGGGACGTGAACGCGGGGCGTTACAACCAAGAACCAGCGAGTCGGCAATTGTACCTCAGCTAATTCTTCTCCGATACCCTCTGCGAACGCATTTTTTCCAAAAATAAAAAACGGGACGTCTGCGCCGAGTTTTACCGCGAGCGACTGGAGTTCGGCGCGCGGCAGGTCGAGTTGCCACAGGCGGTTCAGCGCGAGCAGCGTCGTCGCCGCGTCGGAGCTGCCGCCGCCGAGGCCGGCCCCCATCGGCAGGCACTTGTCGATCTCGATGTCGACACCGTGCGCGGTGCCCGTATGCGCTTTCAGCAGGTTGGCTGCGCGCACGACAAGATCGCTTTCCTCGGGCACGCCGGGTACGTCGGTGACGCGTGCGACGCGGCCGTCGTCACGGAGCGTGAAGTGCAGCGTGTCACCCCAGTTCAGCAACTGGAACACACTCTGCAGATCGTGATAGCCGTTCGGACGGCGGCCGGTGATGTGCAGGAACAGGTTGAGTTTCGCGGGCGCAAGGCAGTTGCGCAGCGAGCGGGTCGAATCGGTCATGCGTATGTCTGGGCTGGGCCAGTGCTCACTGATCGAGCACGAGCTTGATGTCGAGCGGCGGTGTCGCGCGCACGAGGTTGACGCGTTTGACGCCCGTGGCCGGGGCATCCGCGTAGGCAAGGTAGTCGATCGTCCAGCCGTCCTGGCGGATCTGCTTGACGCGCGTACCGTCGGCCGGATCGCGCACCGTCTGCGCGGGCGTGGCGGGCGCGGCGGTCGGCAGCAGCCAGTAGCGCAGGCCCGCGAGCGGCAGTTCGAAACCGAGCGTTTTCTGCATCAGGTCGCCGACGTCCGGCGCATATTGCGTCGGACGGTTCGGCAATTCGAGCGACGCCGCGCGCGGCGTCGATTTCACGACCGCGAGCGTCTGGCCGAGCGGGCTGCGCAGCTCGAGCGACACGTCGTCGCCGTGCTCCTGCCAGTCGAAGTTGCCGTACACGTTCTGCGGATTGCCGAGACGGTCGTCGTACCGCACCGCGAAGCGGCCATGGTAAGCGTGCGTGGCGGCGGTCTGCAGCGCCGCGCCGGCCGGCGCGCTGGCCGACGGCGGCGTGCTCGCGCAGCCGGCGAGCACGAGTGCCGCGCCGGCTGCGACCAGCGTGCGCTGCGCGCGGAAGGACAGGGAAAACGTCGGGAACATCTGCATCAGAGACCGTTGATCTGGAGGCGTTTCAGCGTCTGCACGAGCGTGTCGTTGTCCGGCTCGAGCTTCTGTGCGTCACGCCATGCGGAACGCGCATCGTCCTGCGCGCCGCTCTTCCACAGCACTTCGCCGAGATGCGCGCCGATCTCGGCGTTCGGCTGCAGTTCGTACGCACGCCGCAGCACCTTCGCCGCGCCGGCCGTATCGCCCATCCGGTACTTCACCCAGCCGAGGCTGTCCATGATGTACGCGTCGTTCGGCGCGAGCGTCATCGCCTTGTCGATCAGCTTGCTGGCTTCGGGGAGCCGCTGGTTGCGGTCGGCGAGCGAATAGCCGAGTGCGTTGTACGCCTGCGGATTGTCGGGCTGCGTGCGGATCAGCTCGCGCAGCTGCTTTTCCATCGTCGTGTAGTGGCCGGTCTTTTCGGCCGCCATCGCGTAGTCGTAGCGCAGGTCGGGATCGTCGGGGAAGTCCTGGACCGCCTGCCCGAGCCGTGCCTCGGCTTCCGGGTAGCGCTTCGCGGTGAACAGGATCGACGCGTCGGTGCGTGCGACCACGGCCGCGTCGCGCGGATCCGTGATCGGCAGGTCGTCGAGCACCTTGCGCGCCTCGTCGGTCTTGCCCTGTTTCTGCAGCAATTGAGCGCGCGTGATCTGCGCGGGCAGGTAGTGCTGGCTCGTCTGGTCGACCTTGTCGAGCCACTGCGACGCCTGCGCGTCGTTGTTCTGGTCGATCGCGATCTGCGCGAGGTAGATGTAGCCCTGGCCGACGTCGAGATTCGGCTGCTTGTCGCCGAGCTGGACGTACTGCTTCAGGTAGCCGGTCGCTTCGTCGAGCTTCTTCTGCTGGATCTTGATCAGCGCGAGCGCCATCAGCGGCGTCGGATCCTTCGCGTCGAGCTTGCGCATCGTCTCGAACTGCTTCTGCGCGTCGTCGAGGCGATCGTCGGCGAGATAGAGCTGCGACAGCGCGAGCCGCGCATCGCGCGACTTCGGATTCTGCTGAACATACTTCTCGAACGACGTGATGCCCGCCGCGCGTTCCGCCGGCCCCATCTGCGACAGCATCAAAGCTGCCGGCAGGTAGTCGGGGCGGAGCTGCAGCGCCTGCTTCAGCGACTGCGCGGCGCCGTCCTTGTCGTCGACCGCGAGCTGCTGGCGCGCGATCGCGAGCTGGGCTTCGGGCCGGTTCAGGTCGTTCTTCAGCATGTCCTTCAGCACCGCGAGGCCGCCGACGCGGTCGGAGCCGCGCACGAGCAGCGCCTGCAGCGCGAGGATCGCCGGGCCGCGCGTCTCGCCGGTCGCCCGGGCCAGCTCGCGCGCGAGCATCGGCTGTGCATCGGCCGGCTTGCCGGCGAGCACCAGCAATGCGGCGTCGACCTGCGATGCGCGATTCGAATCGGGTGCGTACTGGCGCCACAGGTTCGCGGCGGACAGCGCGTCGGCCGGGCTCTGCGCGCCGAGCGCGATCTCGGTCGCACGCTGCGCCATGCGCGGATCGCGCGTGTCGCGGGCGAGCGCGAGGTAGGTCTGGTAGGCCGGCGCGGGCTGGTTACGCTGCAGCGCGACCTCGGCGGCGAGCACCTGGTAGACGATCTGGCTCGTCAGCGGAACGCCGGGGAGATCCTTTTTCTCGTCCGGCATCACATGCTCGAACGCGCCCTGCGACTCCGCGTCGTCCGATGCCGGATCCTGCGCGTGGGCCGGGAAGGCGGTGAGGGTCCAGGCGGCAAACAGCGCGGCGCCGAGTGCACGGCGGACCGGGAAGGCGCGCGCGCCGCGCACGGCGGCGGGACGCTTCTGAAGCAGCTTCGAGGGCAGAGTCATGGAAATCCGTTCGATGTTTCAACCGATTGTAACGCGCTCGCTACAATACACGCACGATCGTGAATCCAGTCTCAGACCCGCAAAACATGCCAGAGTTGCCAGAAGTCGAAGTCACGCGCCGGGGCATCGAGCCCTTTGTCGCGGGCCGCCGCGTCGAGCGTGTCGACGTCCGTACCGAGATGCTGCGCTGGCCCGTGCCGGCGGGGCTCGCCGAGCAGTTGCGCGCGCGCGAGGTGCGCGCCGTCGAGCGTCGCGGCAAGTACCTGCTGTTCGAGGTCGACGCGGGCTGGTTCATCGTCCACCTCGGCATGACGGGCACGCTGCGCGTGCTGCCCGCGGCCGGCGTGCCGGTCGCCGCGAAGCACGACCACATCGACTGGATCTTCGACGAATTCGTGCTGCGGTTCCGCGATCCGCGCCGCTTCGGCGCGGTGCTGTGGCACCCGCGCGAAGCGGGCGACGTGCATGCGCATCCGCTCCTCGCGAGCCTCGGCGTCGAGCCGTTCTCGCCGGCGTTCACCGGCGCGCTGCTGCACGCGCGCACGCGCGGGCGCACCGTGTCGGTCAAGCAGGCGCTGCTCGCGGGCGACATGGTCGTCGGCGTCGGCAACATCTATGCGTCGGAGAGCCTGTTTCGCGCCGGCATCCGGCCGACGACGGCCGCCGGCAAGGTGTCGCTGCCGCGCTACGAGCGTTTGGCCGACGCAGTGCGCGCGACGCTTGCCGACGCGATCGAGCGCGGCGGCAGCACATTGCGCGATTTCGTCGGCAGCAACGGCGAAAGCGGCTATTTCCAGCTCGACTGCTTCGTCTACGACCGTGCGGGCCAGCCATGTCGCGTATGCAACACGCCGATCCGCCAGATCGTGCAGGGCCAGCGGTCGACCTATTTCTGTCCGACCTGCCAGCGTTGAAACCTTTTTCCACAATTAGATAACTTGAAGCCGCCCCGCATCGCCCCCGCTCCGTTCCCCGTCACGCCGCTGCATCGCACGTTCGCCACGCGCCTGGTCGCGTGGCAGCGCGAGCATGGCCGCCACGACCTGCCGTGGCAGAACACCCGTGATCCGTACCGGATCTGGCTGTCGGAAATCATGCTGCAGCAGACGCAGGTATCGACCGTCATCCCGTATTACACGCGCTTTCTCGAACGCTACCCCGACGTCGCCGCGCTCGCGGCCGCGCCGACCGACGACGTGATGGCGCTCTGGGCGGGGCTCGGCTATTACTCGCGCGCGCGCAACCTGCATCGCTGCGCGCAGGTCGTCGTCGCCGAGCACGGCGGTGCGTTCCCGGCGACGCCCGACGCGCTGGCCGAATTGCCGGGCATCGGCCGTTCGACGGCCGCGGCGATCGCGTCGTTCGCGTACGGCGCGCGCGCGACGATCCTCGACGGCAACGTGAAGCGCGTGCTTGCGCGGGTGTTCGGCGTCGAGGGCTTCCCGGGCGAGAAGCGTGTCGAGAACGACATGTGGGCGCTCGCCGAATCGCTGTTGCCCGACGCCGCGAACGCGGCCGACGTGAGCGCGTACACGCAGGGGCTGATGGATCTCGGCGCGACGCTGTGCGTGCGCGGCAAGCCCGATTGCGCGCGCTGCCCGTTCGCGGGCGACTGCGTCGCGCAATCGACGGGCCGCCAGCGCGAACTGCCGGCCGCGCGGCCGAAGAAGGCCGTGCCGACCCGCAAGACCTGGATGCTCGTGCTGCGCGACGGTGACGCCGTGCTGCTCGAGCGGCGGCCGCCGACCGGCATCTGGGGCGGGCTGTGGAGCCTGCCGCAGGCGGACGGCGACGCCGCGCTCGCGGAACTCGCACGCGGCTTCGGCGGCGGCGGCACGGTGCCGCTCGCGCCGCTCACGCACACGTTCACGCATTTCCGGCTCGAGATCGAGCCGCGGCTGAGCGACATGGCCGACGGCGGCCTGCCTGCCGGCGCGCGGGACGCGGACACCGCCTGGGTGCCGCTGAGCCGGCTCGACGCGTATGGCGTGCCGGCGCCCGTGCGCAAGCTGCTCGATGCACTGAGCGGGCCGCTGCTGTAACGAAGGGGAGAGGCGCGGCGCATGCCGCGCTTTCAGGGAGACGTCGGACGCTCGTGGTTTTTCGTGCCGACGGAAGCCGCCTTGGGTTGGCTGGCGCGAAGTGGCTGTCTGGGGTGATACAGAAAACGCCGGCCCGGCTTTTCGCCCGGAAGGAAGCCCCTCGGGGGATGCCGTCTCCCGGATAGCTCAGGCAAAGCGACAGGTCCCGGGCACGCTATAACCAGCCATGCCGGTCGAGCACGTGGTGCACGGCGTCGATGCGTGCGCCGACGTCCGGAAACTCCATCAGCTTCTGCCGCGCGCGCAGGTCGAGCGGCAGCAGTTCCGCGAGACGGTTCGATACCCAGCTCGGATCGTCGAGGCGGAACGGTTCGCCGAATGGCATCTTCTCCGGATCGGACTTCTTCAGTGCGTCGATGATGCGCTCGAGCACCTCGGCGCACGAGCCGAACTGCGCGAGTGACTGCTCGCCTTCGAGCGGGATGTCGTCGGGCAGCGGCTCCGCGATGCCGACCAGCAGCCCGTTGCCTTCGACGCGATACGACAGCAGCTCGAAACGCTGCGTGCCGACCGCCTGCAGGTACAGCATGCCGAATTCACCGGTATCGCATTCGGTGATGCGCGCCATGCAGCCGATGGTCTCCGGCACCGATACGGCGCCGTCCTGCGCGACTTCCGGCCCGCTCTTCAGCAGGCACACGCCGAACGGTGCGTCGTCGCGCAGGCACGCGCGGGCCATGTCGAGATAGCGCGCCTCGAACACCTTGAGCGGGAGCAGGCCCCCCGGAAACAGCACCGTGTGCAGCGGAAACAGCGGCAGGTCGATCAGGGTGGTCGATAGGGAGGACATGGCGCGCGGGCGTTGGGGCGGGCGTCGCTAGGGTCGGTCGACCTCGGAGACGAGCCGCGACGACGCGTCGACATCCACTGGCGCGTCACGATGCCGCACGATCACGTTCGCGTCGTGCGCAAGGCGCGCGGCGAGCGTTTCCGCGATGAACACCGACCGATGCTGCCCGCCGGTGCAGCCAATGGCGACGGTCAGGTAGCTGCGGTTGTCATCGCGGAAGTGCGGCAGCCATTTCATCAGGAACGCATGGATGTCGTCGATCATCTGATGGACGATCGGCAGTGCGTCGAGAAAGGCGATGACCGGCTGGTCGAGCCCGGTGAGCGGGCGCAACTCGTGGTCGTAGTACGGATTCGGCAGCGCGCGCACGTCGAACATCAGGTCGGCGTCGAGCGGCACGCCGCGCTTGAAGCCGAACGATTCGAACATCACCATCAGGTCGTTGTTCTTCTGCTCGATGAAGCGCTTGACCCACGTCCGCAGCGCGTTCGCGCGCAGCGTGCTCGTGTCGATCTGGTGGCCGAATTCGGCGAGCGGCGCGACGAGGTGCCGTTCGCGCTCGATCGCTTCCTCGAGCGACGACAGCAGGCCGACGTCCGCATCGTGCGACAGCGAGCCGGACAGCGGATGGCGGCGGCGCGTCTCGGAGAAGCGCTGGATCAGCGCCTGGGTGCTCGCGTTGAGGAACAGCACGCGCACGTCGTGCTCGCGCGACAGGTCGCGGATCAGGCCGGGCATTTCGTCGAGCGACGCACTCGAGCGCGCGTCGATCGCGACCGCGAGCCGGCGCTGGCCATCCTCGGCGAGGTAGCGGGCGAGTTCGGGGAGCACGTGCGGCGGCAGGTTGTCGACGCAGTAATAGCCTGCGTCTTCGAGCGCGTTCAGCGCGACGGACTTGCCTGAGCCGGAGATGCCGGTGATGAGGACGATGCGCATGGGAAGCAGAGAATCCTGACGTTTCATCATAGCACCGGCTCGACGCGTCGGCGTTGCGTGGCCGGCGCGTGCGGTTACACCAGTTTGCCGGGGAACTGACTGTCGGGATCTTGCATCGCGAGTCGTTGCCGATCCATGAAATCGCGCAACGTGTCGATTCCGCGCAACTGCAGGATCGTGTTCCGGACGGCCGCCTCGACGAGCACCGCGAGGTTGCGGCCGGCCGCGACCTGGATCGTGACCTTGCTGATCGGCAGGCCGAGCACGTCGACGGTCTGGCTTTCGAGCGGCAGGCGCTGGAATTCGCCGTCGGGGCGCCGCACGAGCTGGACGATCAGCTTCAGCTTCATTTTCCGCCGCACGGCGGTTTCGCCGAAGATCGTCTTGATGTCGAGCAGGCCCAGACCGCGCACTTCGAGCAGGTTCTGCAGCAGCGGCGGGCAGCGCCCTTCGACGAAATCGGGGCCAAGTCGAACGAAATCGACCGCGTCGTCGGCGACGAGGCCGTGGCCACGGCTGATCAGCTCGAGGCCGAGCTCGCTCTTGCCGAGGCCCGAATCGCCGGTCAGCAGCACGCCCATCCCGAGGATGTCGATGAACACGCCGTGCAGCGTCGCGCGCGGCGCGAGGATGCGCGACATGTAGAGCCGCAGGCTGTCGATCACCGCGGCGGCCGACATGGGCGTGGTGAACAGCGGGGTCGACGAGCGCGTGCAGCGCAGCACGAGTTCGGGCGGCGCCGCGGCCCCGCCGGCGACGACGAGGAACGGCGGCTCGAGCGCGATCAGCTCGGCCATGTGGCGCGAGCGGTCTTCGTCGGTTTGCCGCTGGTAGTAGTCGATTTCGGCTTCGCCGAGCACCTGGATCCGGTTCGGGTGGATCAGGTTCAGGTGGCCGACGAGGTCGGCGCTCGAGGTTGCATTGCCGACGGTGTCGGCCGAAAAACCGCGCTCCCAGCCTTCATGCCCCGTCAGCCAGCTCAGTTTCAGCGTGGCCGCGTTGTCGTCGAAGATGCTCTGGGCGTTGATGCTGGACGTATCCATGACTCTCGTCACTCCAATGGGCCGGTGCGTGCGCGCGGCGACGGACGTCGCCATGCCGGGCCGGCGCCGGGCGGCCCTGAACGGCGGCGTGTGCCGCCGCGTACGGGAAAATATTCCGCCCGGATCAACTCAAGGTTGCCACTGAGTGAGCAGGCGATGCAACTCGGCGATATCCGTTTCGTTGTGCAGACGCTCGCGCGCGTCGCGATCGGACAGCAGTTGCGCGATTTCCGACAGGATCTCGAGGTGCTGCTGGGTGGCTTGCTCGGGCACGAGCAGGAAGATCAGGAGACCGACCGGCTGGCCGTCGGGGGCTTCGAACGGGATCGCATCGGCGAGCCGGACGAACGCGGCGAGCGGGTGCTTGAGCCCCTTGATGCGCCCGTGCGGAATCGCGACGCCTTCGCCGAGCCCGGTCGAGCCGAGGCGCTCGCGCGCGAACAGGTTGTCCGTGACGGTGCTGCGGGCGATGCCGTTCTGATTCTCGAACATCAGCCCGGCTTGTTCGAACACGCGTTTCTTGCTGGTGACTGAGAGGTCGATGACGACGTTCTCTATGGGCAGGATTTTGGCTAGGCGATTCATGTTGGCAGGCGATTGGGCGGCCTGGGGTCTCCTTGCGGCGGCAGACTGACTATCCATGTTCGGCGATATCAAGGCGTTCGGCATCGGCAACCTGCAAGGCAGCTACCGCATCCAGCGCCCCCCGGCGATAACCGGAACATTATAGAGCACAGCCGCGTGCGTGGCGCAGCGCGGACGGACCGGTTGCACCCCTGCGCGGAGTCGCAAAAAAAACGCCCGGCGAACCGGGCGACGTGTGTGTTGCGGTGAAGGTTACTGCGGCGGCAGTTCGATCTGGTCGATCGACGGTTGAAGCTTGATCGGGTCGTGCGCGTGCGTTTGCAGACGCTCCATGTGCTTGACGACCTGGCGATCCAGCTTGTCGATCAGCAGGTCGATCGCTGCATACAGGTTACCGTTCGCGCTTTCGACGAAGATGTCCTTGCCCTTCAGGTGCAGGTTGATTTCCGCGCGCTGCTGCTTGTCCTTTTCCTTGTGGTTGTCGACCGAGAGGATCACAGTGCCATCGATCACCTGATCGCTATGCCGTAGCACCCGGTCCAGCTTGGTGATCACGTATTCGCGAATTGCAGGCGTGACTTCGAGATGATGTCCACTGATCTTCAGGTTCATAGTGCTTCTCCAAGCGAGTGACCACCCGGCCGCATCGAGGCGGCGCTCCGGTCGACTTGCCCGTGCCGCATGAAGGCGGCGTATCGCGGACAGGTCGCCCGGCCTGTTCCCCGTGTGCGCGGTGGTCGGGACACGCCTGCCGCCGGGCAGGCAGCAGGCTTAAAGAGACTTGCGCAGATTCACTGCCGGGATCTTGAGGGCTTCGCGATACTTCGCAACCGTGCGGCGCGCGACCACGAATCCCTGTTCTGCCAGCAGCTCGGCAATGCGGCTGTCCGAAAGTGGCGATTTAGGGTCTTCAGCTCCTATCAGTTGCTTGATGAGGGCTCGGATGGCTGTCGACGAAGCGGCGCCACCGGTGTCGGTCGAGACGTGGGATCCGAAGAAGTACTTAAATTCAAGCGTCCCGAACGGGGTCAGCATGTACTTCCCGGTTGTCACACGGCTGACAGTCGACTCGTGTAGGCCCAGCGTATCAGCAATTTCCCGCAAAACCAAGGGGCGCATGGCAATTTCACCGTGCGCAAAGAAGTTCTTTTGACGCTCGACAATGGCCTGCGCGACACGCAGGATCGTGTCGAAACGCTGCTGGATGTTCTTGATCAGCCAGCGTGCTTCCTGGAGCTGCTGCTTGAGCGAACCGGCCGACGGATCGCCGCGGCTGTTGCGCAGGATGTTCGCGTAAAGGTTGTTGATCCGCAGGCGCGGCACGACCTCCGGATTGAGCTCCGCGAGCCATCCCTGGCCGGCCTTCTTCACGATGATGTCGGGTACGACGTAGTCGGCCTCGGCCTTGCCGTATGCGGCGCCGGGGAACGGCTCCAGCGAGCGGATCAGCGTGTGCGCGTCGCGCAGCGCGTCGTCGCTCGCCTTCAGGTGCTTGCGCAGCCGCGTGAAGTCGCGGGCGGCGAGCAGCTCGAGATGCTGCGACACGATCTCGAGCGCGAGCGTGCGTGTCGGGGACGGATCGAGGCGCAGCAACTGCAGCTTCAGGCATTCGGACGCCGAACGGGCACCGACCCCGGCCGGATCGAAGCTGTGCAGCAGCGCGAGCGCCGCGTTGAGTTCGTCGCAGTCGATCTCCAGCTCGGGCGGCAGGTCGGCGAGCACTTCATCGAGCGTGGCGGTCAGGTAGCCGTCGTCGTCGAGCGATTCGATCAGGAACATCACGAGCGCGCGGTCGCGCGGGCCGGCCTGCGTGACGCGCAACTGCGCGGACAGGTGGTCGCGCAGCGACGTCGCCGCTTCCTGCACCTGCAGCGGCGGGAGGTCGTCGTCGTCGGATGCGCCGCTCGAGCGGCCGTATTCGTCGAGGTTCCACTGCGGGCCGTCGTTGCCGTCGCCGGAGGCATAACCGTCGTATTCGTCCGCGCCGGCCGGCTCGTCGCGCTCGGCACGATCGCTCGACGAACTGCTGCCGTTGGTCGCAGCGGGCTCGGTGTTCTGCGCGGGAGGCGTCTGCGCGATCAGCGATCCGTCCGCAGCGACACGCAGCGGGCTCGCGATCCATTCATCCTCGTTCTCGAGCAGCGGGTTCTGCGCGACGGCCATCGCGACTTCCTGCTGCAATTCGAGCGTCGACAACTGCAGGAGCCGGATCGACTGCTGTAGCTGGGGCGTCAGCGCCAGATGTTGCGACAGGCGGAGTTGAAGGCTGGCTTTCATGGCAAGGAGGGAGTCATACCGGCAGTTTGCCACGACCCAGGCGCGTTGAGCCATCCGCGATTACGCGCGGCGCGCCGCCCGGCCGCGGGCATGGCCGCGAAGCGGGGCGCGGCCCCGCGCGGCGACGCCGGGCGGGGTGCAGCCAGCCACGAGGAGGAGTTACATCCGGAAGTGTTCGCCGAGGTACACGCGGCGTACGCTTTCGTTTTCGATGATTTCGCTCGGCGCACCGGCGGCGAGCACCGAGCCGTCGCTGATGATGTAGGCGTGGTCGCAGATGCCGAGCGTTTCGCGGACGTTGTGATCGGTAATCAGCACGCCGATGTTGCGCTGCTTCAGGAACTTGACGATCTTCTGGATCTCGAGCACCGCGATCGGGTCGACGCCGGCGAACGGTTCGTCGAGCAGGATGAAGTTCGGGTTGGTGGCCAGCGCGCGCGCGATTTCGACCCGGCGCCGTTCGCCGCCCGACAGCGACAGCGCGGGATTCTCGCGCAGGTGGGCGATCTGCAGCTCGTCGAGCAGCGCTTCGGCGCGCGACGAGATCGCGTCCTTCGACAGCCGCTTGCCGTCTTCGCCGTGCTGCAGCTCGAGCACCGCGCGGATGTTCTCCTCGACGGTCAGCTTGCGGAACACGGACGCTTCCTGCGGCAGGTACGACAGGCCGAGCGACGCGCGCTTGTGGATCGGCAGCAGGCTGATCGAGCTGCCGTTCAGCGAGATCTCGCCCGCGTCGAGCGGCACCAGGCCGACGATCATGTAGAACGACGTGGTCTTGCCGGCGCCGTTCGGGCCGAGCAGGCCGACGACTTCGCCGCTTTTCACGTCGAGCGACACGTCCTTGACGACCGTGCGCGAGCCGTAGCGCTTCTTCAGGTTGCGGACGACGAGCGAGCTCGTCGTGCCGGCCGGCTGGCGGTTCGGTAGCGCGTTCATTGGCCCGGCGCCCCCTGGATCGTGGTCGACGGCGACAGCTTTGCCGGCGCGCCGTTCAGCGGCGCGGGGCCGCCGTTCTTCGGCGACAGCATCGCGCGCACGCGGCCGTTCGGGTTGCCCGGCGCGGCGACGTCCTTGCCGCCCTTCGCGGTGTAGAAGTCGCGCTGGCCGTCGTACGTGATCACGCTGCCGTGCACGGTATCGGCGACGGTCGACGTGCCCTGCAGGCGGCGCACGGTCGCGGCGGTGGTCAGCGTGGTCAGGTCCTGCTTGCCGTCGTAGTCGATGCGCTCGGCGTCGCCGTCGATGTACTCGTCGAGGCCTTCGCGCTTCTGGCGGAACGTCGCGTGCTTCTTGCCGCTGCCGAACGAAGTGGCGTACTGATAGCCTTCCGGGTCCTGGCGCACTTCGACGCGATCGCCCTTGATGATGATCGTGCCCTTCGTGATCACGACGTTGCCGGTCGCGACCGTGACCTGCTTCAGGTCGTCATAGGTCAGGTTGTCGGCCTCGACGTTGATCGGCTTGCCTTGGTCGGCCTTCTCGGCATGGGCGAGCGGCGCCAGCCCGACCAGCGGGAGCGCCACGAGCGTCGCGGCAAGCGCGGCGCGGACGGCGCGCGCAGCGCCGCCGGAAATCTGTCGAGGGAACGATTCGTTCATGCAGTCACGTGAGGGATGCGTCACTTGGGTTGAGCTTTCGAGCCGCCGGACGTGTCCTGCGCGGCGATCGTGCCGCGCACGTTGCCGTAAAGCTCGATGACCCGGGTGACGTTGTTGTACTTCATGCCGTCGGTCGCGTTGACGAGCGACAGGCCGCGCTGAAGTTTAACCGGCTTTTCGGTCTGGATCACATCGTCATTGACGAAGATCCGGAAATGCTGGGAATCAGCCTGCATCTGCGGATCGCCGCCGCCGGCCGCGCGCAGGATGCGCGCGTCGTCGTACAAGTCGACGATCGACACGTCGCCGTTGACGGTGCCGCGCTTCGACGTGGTCGTCACGACCGGCTTGCCGGGCTGGAACGCGCGCATGGCCGGATCGGTCAGGTCGCTGTCTTCGGTGTCTTCGTAATGGACCAGCTTCGCGGCCGTCAGCCGGTACTGGGTCGCGCCCGACTGGTCGAGCTCGGTGACCGAGAAGTTGTCGGCGAAATAGTCGGGCGTGTGGCGCTTCGGCTGCACGGTGCCCTCGCCGGGCGGCGGCAGCGTGGCCTGCAGCAGCCACCAGGTGATGCCCGCGAGCGCGGCGACCGCGACGAGCGGCAGCAGCTGGGTCCAGCGGAAATGCGTGTTCATCCGTCAGGCTCCGCAGGCGGCCGCGAGCAGCGCGTCGTAGCGGCGCTGCGCGCGCAGGATCGCGTCGCAGACTTCGCGTACGGCGCCATGGCCGCCGCGGGCCTCGGCCACCCAGTGCGCGCGGGCGATCACCTCGGGGTGCGCGTTCGCGGGGGCCGTCGCGAAGCCGCAGCGCAGCATCACGGGCAGGTCGGGCCAGTCGTCGCCCATGTAACCGCACTGGTCGGCGGTGAGGCCGAGCGAGGCGATCAGGTCGGTGAACACGGCGAGCTTGTTCTCGACGCCCTGGAACAGGTGCGCGATCTTCATTTCCTTCGCGCGCGCCGCGACGATCTCCGAGCGGCGGCCCGTGATGATCGCGGTCGCGATGCCGGCTTCGCCGAGCAGCTTCACGCCGTGGCCGTCGAGCGAATTGAACGACTTCATCGCGTCGCCGGCCGCGGTAAACAGCAGGCCGCCGTCGGTCAGCACACCGTCGACGTCGAAAATCATCAGCTTCACGCGGCTCGCGCGTTCGGCCGCAGTCAGCGCTGCGCTCATCAGATCACCTTCTTCGAAAACAGGTCGTGCATGTTCAGCGCGCCGATCAGCACGCCGTCGGCATCGACCACCAGCATCTGGTTGATCCGGTGGCGCTCCATCAGTTCCACGGCCTCGACCGCCAGGTGATCCGGAGCAACCGTGCGCGGGTCGCGCGTCATCACGTCGGTGATTGGCAGCGTGCGGAAGTCGCCGTCACGCGCGAGCACGCGGCGCAGGTCGCCATCGGTGAAGATGCCCGCAACCTTGCCGCCGGCGTCGACCACCGCGGTCATGCCGAGGCGCTTCGCGGTGATCTGGAACAGGGCGTCCGACAGCGTCGCGTCGAGCCCGACGGACGGGACGTCGTCGCCCGAGCGCATCACGTCGCGCACGTAGGTGAGCAGGCGCCGGCCGAGCGCGCCGCCCGGGTGCGAGCGCGCGAAATCCTCGGAGCCGAAGCCGCGCGCGTCGAGCACCGCCACGGCGAGCGCGTCGCCGAGCGCGAGCGCGGCGGTCGTGCTCGCGGTGGGCGCGAGGTTCATCGGGCAGGCCTCTTTCGAGACCGCGGCGTTCAGGTTCACGTCGGCGAGCGTGCCGAGGCTCGATTCCGCGCGGCCCGTGATCGCGATCAGCTTCGCGCCGATCCGCTTCACGAGCGGCAGGATCGCCACGAGTTCTTCGGATTCGCCGGAATAGGAGATGCCGATGAAGACGTCGTCGGAGGTGACCATCCCGAGGTCGCCGTGGCTGGCCTCGGCCGGGTGGACGAAGAAGGCCGGCGTGCCGGTGCTGGCCAGCGTGGCCGCGATCTTGCGGGCAATATGCCCCGATTTGCCGATACCGGACACCACCACGCGGCCGCGGCAGCCGAGCAGCAGCGCGACGGCCTGGACGAAGCCGCCGTCGAGCTGGTCGCGCAGCGCGCGCACGGCGTCCGCCTCGATGTCGAGCACGTCGCGGGCGAGCGCGAGCGCCCGGTCATCATTGATTTTCGCTATCATGCGCGGAGTATAGCAAAGGCGTTTGTTCGCCGCGCCGGGCCTTCGGACTCGTCCGAGGTCGCCTGACCACCGCCACCACCCGCGCCCGCATTGCCGTGGCCCCGACGAACGAGGACGCTTCGCCCGTGATTTCCCCGCTCGAAATGACCCTGCTGCTGCTGCTGGCCTCAGTGGTGGGCGTCGTCGTATTCCGCTCGTTGAACCTGCCGCCGATGCTCGGCTACCTGACCGTCGGCATCCTGGTCGGCCCGCATGCGTTCGGCATCGCCGCGGATCTGGAGCGGGCCGAGCATCTCGCGGAATTCGGCGTGGTGTTCCTGATGTTTTCGATCGGCCTCGAGTTCTCGCTGGCGAAGCTGAGGGCGATGCAGCGGCTCGTGTTCGGGCTCGGGCTGCTGCAGGTCGTCGCGACGCTCGTGCTCGCGCTCGTGCTCGGCATGCTGTTCGAGCACTGGGTGCACATCACGTGGCAGGGCAGCATCGCGCTCGGCGGTGCGCTCGCGATGTCGTCGACGGCGATCGTGTCGAAGATGCTCGCCGAGCGGCTCGAGATCGAGACCGAGCACGGCCGCAACATCTTCGGCGTGCTGCTGTTCCAGGATCTCGCGGTGGTGCCGCTGCTGATCGTGATCGCCGCGTTCGGCGCCGAATCGTCGAAGGACCTCGCGATCACGCTCGGCTTCGCGGCCGTCAAGATCGTGATCGCGCTCACGCTGCTGCTGGTCATCGGCCAGCGCTTCATGACGCGCTGGCTCAACGTCGTCGCGCGGCGCCGCTCGCAGGAACTGTTCGTGCTGAACCTGCTGCTCGTCACGCTCGGCGCCGCATTCATCACCGACCGCTTCGGCCTGTCGCTCGCGCTCGGCGCGTTCATCGCGGGGATGCTGATCTCCGAGACACCGTTCCGCCACCAGGTGGAGGAGGACATCAAGCCGTTCCGCGACGTGCTGCTCGGCCTGTTCTTCGTGACGACCGGGATGCTGCTCGACCCGCGCGTGATCTGGGAGCACCCGTTCCTCGTGCTCGGTTTCTTCGTCGGGCAGATCCTGTTCAAGGGGACGATGATCGCCGGGCTCGCGCGGCTGTTCGGCGCGACACCGGGTGTCGCGATGCGCACCGGCATCGGGCTCGCGCAGGCTGGCGAATTCGGCTTCGTGCTGCTGAACCTGATCCTCGACCGGCACCTCGTCGATTCGACGCTGCTGCAGGCGATTCTCGCGTCGATGCTGCTGTCGATGCTCGCGGCGCCGTTCCTGATCCAGAACGCCGACCGGATCGTGATGCGGCTGTCGTCGACCGAATGGATGCAGCAGTCGCTGCAGATGACGCGGATCGCGACGCAAAGCCTCAAGCAGCGCGGCCACGTGATCATCTGCGGCTACGGCCGTGCAGGGCAGAACCTGGCGCGGATGCTCGAACAGGAAGGCATTTCGTACGTCGCGCTCGACCTCGACCCCGATCGCGTGAGCGCGGCCGCGGCGGCCGGCGAATCGGTCGTGTTCGGCGACGCGGCGCGCCGCGAGTCGCTGCTCGCGGCCGGTATCCACCGCGCGGCAGCGGTGGCGATCACCTATGCGAACACGCCGTCCGCGCTGCGCGTGCTGCATCACGTGCACGAACTCGAGCCGACGCTGCCCGCGATCGTGCGCACCGTCGACGACGCCGATCTCGAGAAGCTGCTTGCGGCCGGTGCGACCGAGGTGATTCCGGAGATCGTCGAGGGCAGCCTGATGCTCGCGTCGCACACGCTGGTGCTGGTCGGTGTGCCGATGCGCAAGGTCGTGCGGCGCGTCGAGGAGATGCGCGACGAACGCTACAGCCTGCTGCGCGGCTATTTCCGCGGCGCGGACGACGCGGACGACGACGACCACGAGCAGGTGCGGCTACAATCGGTGCCGGTCGATGCGCGCGCGGACGCGGTCGGGCGTTCGCTGGAAGAACTGGGGCTGTATGCGCTCGGGCTCGAAGTCACGGCGATTCGCCGGCATGGTATCCGCGGCGTCGAACCCGATCCGCAAACCAAGCTGCGCGCGAGCGACATCGTCGTGCTGCGCGGGCTGCCCGAGGCGCTCGCGCTCGCGGAGGAGCGGCTGTCGCGCCATCGGCGCGAACCGCCAGCCGCGGCCGCCTGAGCCGCGCCTGGTTTGATAACCTGACCCGTATTTATTCGAAACGGTGCCCGATCTTCGCGCACCGTTTTTTTCGGAGAGTTTCATGCCGCATTCGTCGTCGGGCGCACCGCTCGATCCGGTCGCCTTCATCCACAGCCAGATCCGCACGGTGCCCGACTGGCCGCAGCCGGGCGTGATGTTCCGCGACATCACGACGCTGCTGCAGAGCCCGAAGGCGCTGCGCATCCTCGTCGACCTGTTCGTCGAGCGCTATGTCGATGCGAAGCTCGACTACGTCGCGGGCCTCGATGCACGCGGCTTCATCATCGCGCCGATCGTCGCGTACGAACTGAGCGTCGGCTTCGTGCCGATCCGCAAGGTCGGCAAGCTGCCGTACAAGACGCGCTCGGAATCGTACGACCTCGAATACGGCAGCGCGACGGTCGAGATCCATGAAGATGCGTGCCGCCCCGGCGACCGCGTGATCATCATGGACGACCTGATCGCAACCGGCGGCACGATGATGGCGGGGCGCAACCTGCTGCAGCGGCTCGGCGCGGAAGTCGTCGAAGGCGCGGCGATCATCGACCTGCCCGATCTCGGCGGCTCGGCGCTGCTGCGCAATGCGGGACTGCCGGTTTATACCGTCACCGAATTCGCCGGCCACTGAACGCCGGCCAGCCTGAGCTTCCACGTTACGCAGCGAGGTCACGATGCCCAACTTCATGCTGTTTCTCGCCACGTCCATCGCGATCACGTTCGCGCCGGGGCCCGACAACCTGCAGGTGCTCGCACGCGGCATCTCGCAAGGCCGCGCGGCCGGCTTCGTCGCCGCGCTCGGCTTCACGGCCGGGATCCTGTTCCACACGACGCTCGCGGCGCTCGGCGTCGCGGCCGTGCTGCGTTCGTCGCCGATCGCGTTCCAGATCCTGAAGCTCGCGGGCGCCGCTTACCTCGTGTGGATCGGCATCAAGGCGCTGCGCAGCCAGGGACTCTCGAATGCGCATACGCGCCCGCCGCAGCCGCTCGGCACGATCTTCCGGCAGAGCGTGATCGGCAACCTGATGAACCCGAAGGTCACGCTGTTCTTCGTCGTGTTCCTGCCGCAGTTCGTCGATCCGCACGGCGCGCAAAGCGTCACGCTGCAGATGTTCGAACTCGGCGCGCTGTTCATGCTGCAGACGGCCGCGGTCTTCTCGCTGTTCGGCATCGGCGCGGGCATGATCGGCGCATGGCTGAAGCGCCGCCCGAAGGCCGGCGTGTGGCTCGACCGGATCGCCGGCGCGACGTTCATCGCGATCGGCATCCGCGTGGCGCTGAAGGACTGACCGACGATGACGTTTCCGTGCATTGCGGCCGCGCGCCGCTTCGATCCCGCTGCGCACCTGCGCTTCGAGATTGCCGGCCAGGCGGTCGGCTGGGTGCGCCGCGAGGACGTCGCGATGCTGGTGCGCTGGCCCGACGTGTTCGAGCTGGCCGATGAGCGCGTCGTGCTGTCGGCGCGCTACGACTCGGTCGACGCACGCAGCATGGCGCTGGCGAGCGCGATCGGCGCGCTCGCGGCCGAAGGCGCGATTCCCGGCTGGCGCGACGAGATCTACGCGATCCGCAACCGCTTCGACGATCCGCCGCTCGCGTACATCGAGCGCGCCGCGTCGCGCTTCTTCGGCACGCAGACTTACGCGGTGCATCTGAACGGCATCGTAGAATATGCGGTTGCGCCGGGCGAGCCGTCCGCCGCGGCCGTCCCGCAGATGTGGCTCGGCCGCCGCAGCGAGACCAAGGCAACCGACCCCGGCATGCTCGACAACGTCGTCGCCGGCGGAATCGGCTGGGGCCTGGGCGTTCACGAGACGCTCGCGAAGGAATGCTGGGAAGAGGCCGGCATTCCGGCCGAACTGGCCGCGCGCGCGATCGCGGGCCGCGCGGTGCAGGTGCTGTGCTCGCTGCCGGAAGGCACGCAGTCCGAACTGATCTTCGTGTACGACCTGCCGTTGCCGCGCGACTTCGCGCCGCGCAACCAGGACGGCGAAGTGGCCGAGCACCTGCTGGCCGGCGTGCCCGAGGTGATCGGCTGGCTGCGCGCCGGCCGCGCGACGATGGATGCGAGCCTCGCGACGCTCGACACGCTGCTGCGCCACCGCTGGATCCCGGCGGCCGACGCGGCGGGCATCGACGCCCTGTTCGCACCGGCCGCGTGACGCGTGCCGCGCACGCAGCCTGGCGGCGCGAACGGGCAATTTGACGAATACGGAAACGAAGGGAGTAGCGGTCATGCCGACCGATCACAGCTTTATCTTGAAACTGTCGTGCCCCGACCGGCACGGCATCGTCCATGCGGTCTCGGGCTTCCTGTTCGAGCGCAGCAACAACATCCTCGATTCGGCGCAGTTCGGCGACAGCCGTACCAGCGAGTTCTTCATGCGCGTGCATTTCGAGCAGGACGGCGGCGGCGCGGATGCCGCGACGGCGCTCGACACGCTTCGCAAGGAATTCGCGCCGCTCGCCGAACAGTTCTCGATGCGCTGGGAGCTGCATGACGCGGCCGTGAAGCCGCGCGTCGTGATCATGGTGTCGAAGATCGGCCACTGCCTGAACGACCTGCTGTTCCGCTATCGCACCGGCCAGCTGCCGATCGAGATCCCGGCGATCGTGTCGAACCACAAGGAGTTCTACCAGCTCGCCGCGAGCTACAACATTCCGTTCCATCACTTTCCGCTGATCGGCGGCTCGTCAGATGCCGCGAAGGCCGCGCAGGAAGCGCGCGTGCTGGAAGTGATCGACGAGCACCAGGCCGATCTGGTCGTGCTCGCGCGCTACATGCAGATCCTGTCGCCGAACCTGTGCAAGCAGCTCGCCGGCCGCGCGATCAACATCCACCATTCGTTCCTGCCGAGCTTCAAGGGCGCGAAGCCGTACTACCAGGCGTTCGATCGCGGCGTGAAGCTGATCGGCGCGACCGCGCACTACGTGACGACCGATCTCGACGAAGGCCCGATCATCGAGCAGGAAGTCGAGCGCGTCGACCACAGCATGACGCCCGACCAGCTGACCGCGATCGGCCGCGACGTCGAATGCGTGACGCTCGCGCGTGCGGTGAAGTGGCACGTCGAGCACCGGATCGTGCTGAACGGGACGAAGACGGTCGTGTTCCGCTGATGTGTTGAGTGCCGATTGCCGGCCGTCGGCTGGCGGGCAATCACAGACAAAAACGCCGCGCCCTTCACGGGGCGCGGCGTTTTTTTATCGCTGTTGGTGGGCGGGCTGCTTCAGATCAGCCGCAGCAGGTACAACTCGCGTTTCAGGTACGCGTAGAAGATCGGCGCGGCGATCACGCCCGGCAGCCCGAACGCGGCCTCCATGATCAGCATCGCGAGCAGCAGCTCCCATGCGCGCGACTCGATCTGGCCGCCGATGATCTTCGCGTTCAGGAAGTATTCGAGCTTGTGGATGACCACGAGGAACGCCAGCGACGCGATCGCGGTGCCCATGCTGACCGACAGCGACACGGCGACGATCAGCGTGTTCGAGATCAGGTTGCCGATCACGGGCAGCAGGCCGACGATGAACGTGACGAGCACGAGCGTTTTCGACAGCGGCAGCCGCTGGTGGAAGATCGGCAGCGCGACGAGCAGGTAGATGCCCGTGAACACCGCGTTGATCGCCGAGATCTTGATCTGTGCGAACACGATCCGGCGGAATGCGTCGGCGAAGCGCGACACGCGCGTGACGAGCGCGGTGGACAGCGGCCGGCGTACCTTGCCGTGCTCGACGCCGATCGCGATCATCGCGCCGATGATCATCCCGAACAGCACGTGGCCGAAGCCGCGCGCGACGCTCTTGCCGCTTTGCTGAAGCTGGTCCATGTGCGAGTGCATCAGCACGGCGGCCTTCGTCTTCATCTGCTCGACGTCGACGGGCAGCAGGTTCGCGATCCAGGCCGGCGTGCGGGCGCGGGTCTGCTCGACGATCTGCATCAGCTGGTCGAGCAGGCTTTGCAGGTTCGGCACCGTGCGCTCGAAGTGTTCGATGATGCCGATCGTCAGGCCCGTCAACGCGCCGACGATCGCGATCGACAGCAGCACGACGGCGACCCAGCGCGCGCGCATGCTCGTGGTGTGGCGTTCGATCACGGGGGCGATCGTGTGGATCAGCTGGTAGACCAGCAGGCCGGCCAGCAGCCCGCCGAGCAGCTTGAGTTCGATCACGAGCCACATCGCGAGGATCGCGAACGCATAGCTGCCGATCTCGAGCGCCGACAGCTTCGGCAGGCTGAAGTCGCTCGTCAGCCGCACGCTGCGCAGGTGCGGTTCGCGATTCTGCGCATCGCGCGACGAGTCTGGTTGCTTCTCCATCGTGGATTCCTGTCGTTCGTGTGTCATGCCGCGGAATGCGCGGCAGAGCCGTGTTCGCCCGGCGCCGCACCGGATTGGTGCGTACGGCGAACCTTACGACCGTAAAGTATAGCTGCCATTATGGTCCGCAACGGGGCCGTTTGGCGCATGGTGTAAACGCAGGAGGGAAAACGAGAAGGGGCCGGTTCGGCGGGGCGGAAAGGCGCGCGGCCGGGCGGCCGCGCGGGAGGGGAGGCAGGCGGGACGCGTCAGCCGGCCGCGACCTTGCGGGCCGTGCGCTTGAGCAGCGGCGCGAGGTATTTGCCGGTGAAACTCGCCTTTGTCTTCGCGACCTGCTCTGGCGTGCCCTGCGCGATGATCTGGCCGCCGCCGGCACCGCCTTCGGGGCCGAGGTCGATCACCCAGTCGGCGGTCTTGATCACGTCGAGGTTGTGCTCGATGATCACGACCGTGTTGCCCTGGTCGCGCAGCCGGTGGATCACTTCCAGCAGCAGGGCGATGTCGTGGAAGTGCAGGCCGGTGGTCGGCTCGTCGAGGATGTACAGCGTGCGGCCGGTGTCGCGCTTGGAGAGCTCGAGCGACAGCTTCACGCGCTGCGCCTCGCCGCCCGACAGCGTCGTGGCCGACTGGCCGAGGCGGATGTAGCCGAGGCCGACGTCGAGCAGCGTCTTCAGCTTGCGCGCGATGACCGGCACCGCGCTGAAGAATTCGTACGCGTGCTCGACCGTCATGTCGAGCACTTCGCTGATGTTCTTGCCCTTGTACTGCACTTCGAGCGTTTCGCGGTTGTAGCGCTTGCCGTGGCACACGTCGCACGGCACGTAGACGTCCGGCAGGAAGTGCATTTCCACTTTCAGCACGCCGTCGCCCTGGCACGATTCGCAGCGGCCGCCCTTCACGTTGAACGAGAAACGGCCCGGATCGTAGCCGCGCTCCTTCGAGGTCGGCACGCCCGAGAACAGCTCGCGGATCGGCGTGAACAGGCCCGTATACGTGGCCGGGTTCGAGCGCGGCGTTCGACCTATCGGCGACTGGTCGACGTTGATCACCTTGTCGAAGTGCTCGAGGCCCTCGATCGCCTCGTGCGGCGCCGGCTCGGCCGACGAGCCGTACAGGTGGCGCGCGACCGCGTGATACAGCGTGTCGTTGATCAGCGTCGACTTGCCGGAGCCCGACACGCCGGTGATGCAGGTCAGCAGGCCGACCGGCAGCTCCAGATCGACGTGCTTCAGGTTGTTGCCGTGCGCGTCGACGATGCGCAGCATCCGCTCGGGATCGGGGGCCAGCCGCTCGTCCGGGTACTCGATCGTGCGCTTGCCGACCAGGTACTGGCCGGTGAGCGACTGCGGGTTCGACTGCACCTGCTTCGGCGTGCCCTCGGCCACGATCACGCCGCCGTGCTCGCCGGCGCCCGGACCCATGTCGACGACGTAGTCGGCCGTGCGGATCATGTCCTCGTCGTGCTCGACGACGATCACCGAGTTGCCGAGGTCGCGCAGGTGCTTGAGGGTCGCGATCAGGCGGTCGTTGTCGCGCTGGTGCAGGCCGATCGACGGCTCGTCGAGCACGTACATCACGCCCGTGAGGCCCGAGCCGATCTGCGACGCGAGCCGGATGCGCTGCGCCTCGCCGCCCGACAGGGTTTCCGCGCTGCGCTCGAGCGACAGGTAGTCGAGGCCGACGTTGTTCAGGAAGGTGAGGCGCGCGACGATTTCCTTGATGACCTTGTCGGCGATCTCGCGCTTCGCGCCGTCGAGCGACAGGCCGTCGAAATAGCCGAGCGCGTCGCGCAGCGGCCAGCCGCTGATTTCGAAGATGCCGCGCGCGTAGTCGCCCGTGCCGATCCGCACGTGGCGCGCTTCGCGGCGCAGGCGCGTGCCGTCGCACGACGGGCACGGCTGGTTGTTCTGGTACTTCGACAGCTCTTCGCGCACCGCGACCGAATCGGTCTCGCGGTAGCGGCGCTCGAGGTTCGGGATGATCCCCTCGAACACGTGCTCGCGGATCGTCGTGCGGCCGCGCTCGTTGATGTACGAGAACGGGATCGTCTGCTTGCCCGAGCCGAACAGCAGCACCTTCCGGATCTTTTCCGGCAGATCCTCGAACGCGGCGTCGATGTCGAATTCGTAGAACGCCGCGAGACTCTGCAGCATCTGGAAGTAGAACTGGTTGCGGCGGTCCCAGCCTTTCACGGCGCCGGCGGCGAGCGACAGCGACGGGTGCGCGACGACCCGCTTCGGGTCGAAGAACGTGATCTGGCCGAGGCCGTCGCATTCCGGGCACGCGCCCATCGGGTTGTTGAACGAGAACAGGCGCGGCTCGAGCTCCTGCAGCGAGTACGAGCAGATCGGGCACGCGAACTTCGAGCTGAACAGGTACTCGCGGTCGGTGTCCATCTCGAGCGCGATCGCGCGGCCGTCGGCGAGGCGCAGCGCCGTCTCGAACGATTCGGCGAGCCGCTGCTTCATGTCCGGGCGCACCTTGAGACGATCGACGACGACGTCGATCGTGTGCTTGTCGTTCTTCTTCAGCTTCGGCAGCGACTCGACCTCGTAGATCTTCGCGACGCCTTCGTTCGCGGCGCCGCCGCCCGAGCGCACGCGAAAGCGCACGAAACCCTGCGCCTGCATGTCCTCGAACAGCTCGGCATGCTCGCCCTTGCGGTCCGCGACGACGGGCGCGAGGATCATCAGCTTGGTTTCCTCGGGCAGCGCGAGCGCCGCGTCGACCATCTGCGACACGCTTTGCGCTTCCAGCGGGATGTCGTGGTCGGGGCAGTACGGCGTGCCGACACGTGCGAACAAAAGTCGCAGGTAGTCGTGGATTTCCGTGACCGTGCCGACGGTCGAACGCGGGTTGTGGGACGTCGCCTTCTGCTCGATCGAGATCGCCGGCGACAGGCCTTCGATCAGGTCGACGTCGGGTTTCTCCATCAGCTGCAGGAACTGGCGGGCATACGCGGACAGGCTTTCGACGTAGCGGCGCTGGCCTTCGGCATAAAGGGTATCGAACGCGAGCGACGACTTGCCCGATCCGGACAACCCGGTAATCACGACCAGCTTGTGGCGCGGCAGGTCGAGATTGACGTTTTTCAGGTTGTGGGTACGCGCCCCACGGATGCGGATCTGTTCCATGAACCTGGCGAAAATGGAGGGAACCAAACCTGCTACTATAACGGCTTTTCGAGGCCGTCGTTTGGGGTCCCCAGCCTTAGCAGCAGGTGGCAGCAAGATGGCGCCTGCGCCGGGAAAAGTGGCCGCAGCGGCCGCGCCGCGCGGTTCCGGGCGGCCTGCGGGCTGCCTGAATCCTGCCCCGACGTGTTGCCGGCCAAGCCTCCCGGCCCGCTGGTCCTGATCTTCCGCCGCCCGGTGTCGGGCGGACATTCCGATCATTCGAAATTCATTCCCGATGTCCAATCCGTCTGCCACGTCTTCCCGCATGACCGCGCCCGAATTGCGCGCGACCACGTCGCTCGCGGCGATCTTCGCGCTGCGCATGCTCGGCCTGTTCATGATCATGCCGGTGTTCTCGGTCTACGCGAAAACCATCCCGGGCGGCGACAACGTGCTGCTCGTCGGCATCGCGCTCGGGGCCTACGGCGTCACGCAGTCGCTGTTCTATATCTTCTACGGCTGGGCGTCCGACAAGTTCGGCCGCAAGCCGGTGATCGCGACCGGCCTCGTGATCTTCGCGATCGGCAGCTTCGTCGCCGCGTCCGCGCACGACATCACGTGGATCATCGTCGGCCGCGTGATCCAGGGGATGGGCGCGGTGTCGTCCGCGGTGCTCGCGTTCATCGCCGACCTGACCTCCGAGCAGAACCGCACGAAGGCGATGGCGATGGTCGGCGGCTCGATCGGCGTGTCGTTCGCGGTCGCGATCGTCGGTGCGCCGATCGTGTTCCACTGGGTCGGGATGAGCGGGCTGTTCGCGATCGTCGGCGTGCTGTCGATCCTCGCGATCGGCGTCGTGCTGTGGATCGTGCCCGATGCGGCCAAGCCCGTGCACGTGCCCGCGCCGTTCGCCGAGGTGCTGCACAACGTCGAGCTGCTGCGCCTGAACTTCGGCGTGCTGGTGCTGCACGCGACGCAGACGGCGCTGTTCCTCGTCGTGCCGCGCCTGCTCGTCGACGGCGGCCTGCCGGTCGCCTCGCACTGGAAGGTCTACCTGCCGGTGATGGGGCTCGCGTTCGTGATGATGGTCCCGGCGATCATCGTCGCGGAAAAACGGGGCAAGATGAAGCCGGTGCTGCTCGGCGGCATCCTGGCTATCCTGATCGGCCAATTGCTGCTGGGCAGCGCGCCGCATACCATCCTGATTGTGGCGGCGGTTCTTTTCGTCTACTTCCTCGGCTTCAACATCCTGGAAGCGTCGCAGCCGTCGCTCGTGTCGAAGCTCGCGCCCGGTTCGCGCAAGGGCGCGGCCACGGGTGTTTACAACACCACGCAGTCGGTCGGGCTCGCGCTCGGCGGCATCGTGGGCGGCTGGCTGCTGAAACACGGTGGGGCCAATACGGTCTTCTACACGTGTTCGGGGCTCGTTGCCGCGTGGCTTATAATCGCGGCCAGCATGAAAGCGCCGCCGCGCAAGGCCTGAACTTACTTCGGGCAGGCCCCGGCGACTTTCGCCGGCTTGCCCGGCGGGCCGCACCGACAGCATGAGCGGGCGGCCCGGCATCGAATTTACTGGAGAAACACATGGCATCCGTCAACAAGGTCATCCTCGTCGGCAATCTCGGCGCCGATCCTGAAGTCCGTTACCTGCCGAGCGGCGACGCGGTTGCGAACATCCGTCTCGCGACGACCGACCGCTACAAGGACAAGGCTAGCGGCGATTTCAAGGAAATGACCGAGTGGCATCGCGTCGCGTTCTTCGGTCGCCTGGCGGAAATCGTCAGCGAGTACCTGAAGAAGGGGTCGTCGGTCTATATCGAAGGCCGCATCCGCACGCGCAAGTGGCAGGGTCAGGACGGCCAGGATCGTTACTCGACCGAAATCGTCGCTGACCAGATGCAGATGCTCGGCGGCCGCGGTGCGGGCGGCGGCGGCGGTGGTGGCGGTGACGAAGGCGGTTACGGCGGCGGCTACGGTGGTGGCGGCGGCGGTGGCCGTGGCGAGCAGATGGAGCGTGGCGGTGGCGGCGGCGGTCGTGCCGGCGGCGCAGCGCGTGGCGGTGCAGGCGGCGGCGCGCAAAGCCGTCCGAGCGCACCGGCAGGCGGCGGCTTCGACGAGATGGACGACGATATTCCGTTCTGATCGGCAAGTCGGCATCCCGCACACGATGGGCCCGAACGTCCGAGTCAAGCCAGCTGCTTGGCCCGGGCCTTCGGGCCTTGTTTCGTTTACGTCGATGTTCCTTGCTCGCCAGGCAAACCGTGGCTGACGAACTTCCCGACCTCATCGCTCCGCATCTCGACGTGCTGTTTTGCGGGATCAACCCGGGCCTGACCGCGGCCGCCACCGGGCACCACTTCGCGGGGAGAAGCAACCGCTTCTGGCGCGTGATCCATCTCGCGGGCTTCATGCCGGCGGAAATCTCGCCGCAGGACGATCGCGCGATTCTTCGATATGGCTGCGGCCTGACCGCGGTGGTGAAGCGGCCGACCGCGAGCGCCGATCAGCTTTCGCGCGCGGAATTCATCGCGGCGGCTGCCGAGTTCGACCAAAAGCTGGCGCGCTACGCGCCGCGCTTCGTCGCCTTTCTCGGCAAGGCGGCGTACTCCGCGCTTTCCGGGCAGCGAGAAATCGAGTGGGGGCTGCAACCGGCCCGGATGCAGGGGGCGAGCGTCTGGGTGCTGCCCAATCCGAGCGGGCGAAACCTCGCGTTCAGTCTCGACGATCTGGTCGACGCATACCGTCAGCTTCGGCTGCAGGCGAAGGCCGTTTCCGGTCTCCAACTGGAGGGGCAGGATGCGGCGCGGTGAACCTTCGCCCCGGTGGCCGGGCACCGGGCTGCCCCGCGCATTCTTCGACCGAGTCGCCACCGACGTCGCGCCGCAACTGCTGAACAAGATCCTCGCGGCCACGGACGGCCGTGCCGGGCGGATCGTCGAAGTGGAAGCCTATGCCGGTGCGATCGACCCGGCTGCGCATACCTACCGCGGCAAGACGCTGCGCAATGCGACGATGTTCGGGCCGCCGGGGCACCTGTACGTCTATTTCACCTATGGCATGCACTGGTGCTGCAACTGCGTGTGCGGCCCGGATGGCGCGGGAACGGGCGTGCTGATTCGCGCGCTCGAGCCGCTGCAAGGGCTCGAACAGATGCGTGCGGCACGGCCACCGCGGACGCGCGATCGCGACCTGTGCCGGGGGCCGGCACGGCTGACCCAGGCGATGGGGATCACCGGCGCGCAGGACGGTGTCGACCTGATCGGTGCGCACGAAGGGTTCGCGATCGTCGACGATGGCATCGCGCCGCCCGCTGATCTGGCGGGCGGGCCGCGCATCGGCATTCGTGTCGGCACGGAGCTGCCGTGGCGTTGGAGCGTGGCGGGCAACGAGTACGTATCGGGGCCGGTGACGCGCCGCTGATACACCCCGTGCCAGAATGCGCACAATTCGACCTGCGTCACGCGACCGCCATTATTGACCGGCTAAGCTTGTCTTTTCGACGTATTCGATCGAGGAGACACAATGCGGCGGGTGGTATTCAACCAGAAGGGCGGCGTGGGCAAATCGACGATCGTCTGCAACCTGGCGGCGATCAGCGCGAGCGAAGGGCTGCGCACGCTCGTCATCGACCTCGATGCGCAGGCGAACTCCACGCGCTACCTGCTCGGCGACGCCGCAGCCGACGCGCAGCCGGGTGTCGCCGATTTCTTCGAAACCGCGCTGACCTTCAACTTCCGCCCGGTCGACGTCGCGTCGTTCATTCATCCGACCCCGTTCGAAGGGCTCGACGTGATGCCTGCGCACCCGGAGCTCGACACGTTGCACGGCAAGCTCGAGTCGCGCTACAAGATCTACAAGCTGCGCGACGCGCTGAACGAGCTCGACACCTACGACGCCGTGTACATCGACACGCCGCCCGCGCTGAATTTCTATACGCGCTCGGCGCTGATCGCGGTCGAGCGCTGCCTGATCCCGTTCGACTGCG
This sequence comes from Burkholderia sp. Tr-20390, assembly GCF_017104595.1. Lineage (NCBI taxonomy): Bacteria > Pseudomonadati > Pseudomonadota > Betaproteobacteria > Burkholderiales > Burkholderiaceae > Burkholderia > Burkholderia sp. Tr-20390. The sequence goes on from NZ_JAAGPC010000047.1 coordinate 46,458, forward strand.
ACGATTTCTCGCGCCGTGCGTTGTACACGCTGCTCGAGAACGTGAAGGAAATCCAGCAGGACCACAACGCGGCGCTCGAGGTGGAAGGGATCGTGATCAACCAGTTCCAGCCGCGGGCGAGCCTGCCGCAGCGGCTGGTCGACGAACTCGTCGAGGAAGGGCTGCCGGTGCTCGCGTCGAGGTTGTCGGCGTCGGTGAAGATTCGCGAGTCGCATCAGCAATCCAAGCCGGTGATCCATCTGGAACCCGGGCACAAGCTCGCGCAGGAGTTCCTCGCGCTGCATCGCGAACTGGCCGGCTGATTCCGCACCTGCCTGACGAATCCGCGGCCGCATCATGCGGCTTTTTTTGCGACCGTAATTCATCCGATCATTGATTTCGTCATTAATAATCCCGAAAACGATTTCATAATAAATCCAGAAAAAACGATTACATAAGTGATCGCTACATTTTCAATGCGTCCCGGTTTTCTAATAAACGGAATAATGAATTGGTAAATGTTGCGCGACGTCATGATTCGTTATCCTGTAAAAAGGTAAAAATGCATTGCGGGACGGAGTGATGCGCGGCCTCGTATGCGATGTCGGCGCATCCCGGGTTCCAGCGGTCGCCTGGATGGAAATAAGGGTTTACACCTAGCATTAATGCCATTTAATTGACAATTAATCGATCTAGAATGGGCTCCTTCAACTTCCCGCACTCAAATAAGTGCCGGGTTGTCAATAAGGAAGCCTGCTGTCGATCCGGCTTCCAATTTTCTTTACGTCGTCTCTCGCATTGCTAACAGGAGCGTGCCCGATGTCCGTATTTGCCCCCGAAAAAATCAACGCCGAATATCAATCCGGTATTGCAGCGTGGTTCGCGATTGCCCGTCCGGCGATCCAAGGTTTCGAGGCTGTCGTCGAACTCAACCTGCAAGCGGCCCGGACGGCGCTCGAGGAATACGAGGACAAGCTGAAGAACGCATTCAACAGCAGCAACCCGGCCGTGGGCTTCGCGCAGCAGGTCGCCGTACCGCAGGAAGCGGCCGGCAAGGCCGTGTCGTACGGTCGCCATCTGTTCGACATCGCGGTGTCGACGCAGGCCGAATGGGCGAAGGTCGCGCAAGCGCAATACGAACAGAACGACAAGCGCCTGAAGGACGTGCTCGGCGAACTGTCGAAGCATGCGCCGGCCGGCTCGGCACCGGTGGTGGCCGCGCTGAACTCGGCGCTGTCGGCGGCGACCGCCGCAGCCGATTCGGTTCGCGCCGCGACCGGCCAGGCAATCGAAGCCGCGCAGAGCGGCTTCGATGCGGTCAGCGAAACGGCCACGCGTGGTGCGAAGCAAACGGCTGCCGCCGCACGCAAGGACGCCGCGGCCGCACGCGAATCGGCTGCGTAATCGCGTAGCCACGCAAGCACGTGTCGCGCACGGGCGCGACACGAATTGATCGGCGCCGGATGGCGCCGGACGCCGCGTGTGCCGCGTGGCGTCCGGCGAACGTCCGGTATGCCGCAAGGCGCCGGTGAACCGGCGAGCCGTACCGGTGTGCCGCCCGTTCGAACGGGTGCCGCGCGCCGTACGACGGCGTGCGATCGCTATCGCGCCGAATGGCCCGGGATGCGCGATCGCCAGCCGAGGCCGGCACGCGCCGGCGTCAAAACGACGAACTGATTTCGATGCAGGAACTGGACATGACGGATGTAGTGATCGTATCGGCCGCGCGGACCGCGGTCGGCAAATTCGGCGGCTCGCTTGCGAAGATTGCGGCGCCCGAGCTGGGCGCGACGGTGATCCGCGCGGTGCTGGAGCGTGCGGGCGTGAAGCCCGAGCAGGTCAGCGAAGTGATCATGGGCCAGGTGCTGACGGCCGGTTCCGGGCAGAACCCGGCGCGGCAGTCGCTGATCAAGGCCGGGCTGCCGACGGCAGTGCCGGGGATGACGATCAACAAGGTGTGCGGCTCGGGCCTGAAGGCCGTGATGCTGGCGGCGAACGCGATCGTCGCGGGCGACGCGGACATCGTGATCGCGGGCGGCCAGGAGAACATGAGCGCGTCGCCGCACGTGCTGCCGGGCTCGCGCGACGGGTTCCGGATGGGCGATGCGAAGCTGGTCGACACGATGATCGTCGACGGCCTGTGGGACGTGTACAACCAGTACCACATGGGCATCACGGCGGAGAACGTCGCGAAGGAATACGGGATCACGCGCGAGGAGCAGGACGCGTTCGCGGCGCTGTCGCAGAACAAGGCGGAAGCCGCGCAGAAGGCCGGCCGCTTCGACGACGAGATCGTGCCGGTGGCGATTCCGCAACGCAAGGGCGAGCCGCTGCAGTTCGCCACCGATGAATTCGTGCGTCACGGCGTGACGGCGGAGTCGCTGGCCGGGCTGAAGCCGGCGTTCTCGAAGGACGGCTCGGTGACGGCGGCGAACGCGTCGGGGCTGAACGACGGCGCGGCGGCGGTGCTGGTGATGTCGGCGCAGAAGGCGGCGGCGCTGGGCCTGACGCCGCTGGCGCGGATCAAGGCGTATGCGAACGCGGGCGTGGATCCGAGCGTGATGGGGATGGGCCCGGTGCCGGCATCGCGCCGGTGCCTGGAGCGCGCGGGCTGGACGCCGGGCGACCTGGACCTGATGGAGATCAACGAGGCATTCGCGGCGCAGGCGCTGGCGGTGCACAAGCAGATGGGCTGGGATACGTCGAAGGTGAACGTGAACGGCGGGGCGATCGCGATCGGGCACCCGATCGGCGCGTCGGGTTGCCGGATCCTGGTGACGCTGCTGCACGAGATGGCCAAGCGCGATGCGAAGCGCGGGCTGGCGTCGCTGTGCATCGGCGGCGGGATGGGTGTCGCGCTCGCGGTCGAGCGCGCCTGAGCAGGGTCTGACGACTCGTCCCGCGTGCGGCAGCGGCCAGCACCGCACGCGGGCGCAGCGGTTTTCGCGCACGACAAGCAGTCAACAACAAGCGCGAGGTGCCGGTGCGTGCCGCACCCGCGACGCGGGCGGCTGCGCATCGAAGCGGTGGGGCGGCAGCGTGAGCGACGCCGCCGCTCCGCCTTGATCGATTACTTTTTTTGTCGGTAATTAATAGGATGACTAAGCGAATTGCAGTAGTGACTGGTGGAATGGGCGGCCTCGGCGAAGCGGTCAGCATCAGGTTGAACGACGCGGGCCACCGGGTAGTCGTCACGTATTCGCCGAACAACACCGGCGCGGACCGCTGGCTGACCGAGATGCACGCGGCCGGCCGCGAGTTCCACGCGTATCCGGTGGACGTGGCCGATCACGATTCGTGCCAGCAATGCATCGAGAAGATCGCGCGGGACGTCGGCCCGGTCGACATTCTCGTGAACAACGCGGGCATCACGCGCGACATGACGCTGCGCAAGCTCGACAAGGTCAACTGGGATGCGGTGATCCGCACCAACCTCGATTCCGTGTTCAACATGACGAAGCCGGTCTGCGAAAGCATGGTCGAGCGCGGCTGGGGCCGCATCGTCAACATCTCGTCGGTGAACGGCTCGAAGGGTTCGGTCGGCCAGACCAACTATGCGGCCGCGAAGGCCGGCATGCACGGCTTCACGAAATCGCTCGCGCTCGAGATCGCGCGCAAGGGCGTGACGGTGAACACGGTGTCGCCGGGCTACCTCGCGACGAAGATGGTCACGGCGATCCCGCAGGACATCCTCGACTCGAAGATCCTCCCGCAGATTCCGGCGGGCCGGCTCGGCAAGCCCGAGGAAGTCGCGGCGCTGGTGGCTTACCTGTGCTCGGAGGAGGCCGGCTTCGTGACGGGCTCCAACATCGCGATCAACGGCGGCCAGCACATGCATTGACGCGGGGCGGCCCGGCGGCGTGCGCGCACCTGCCGGGCCGCGTTCCGCACTATCCAGTGCCGAGGCGGCGGCAGGCGCGCCGCTTCGGCTTCGCATTCCGGAGAAGGCATGGGCGATACCTGGATGGGACTCGCGATCGGCGGCACGGCACTGGCCGTCGCGCTGACGATGGCAGTCTCGCTCTACTGGCTCGAGCGGCGTCGTGCGCGGCTGCTGCGCAACTTCGATCATCGCGATTGCTCGCTCGTCGCGTACGGCAGGTGCTTCGCACGCGGGCGGGCCCGGCCGGCACGCCGCCTGCGCGGCGCGCGTTGACGGCGGCGGCATTGCGGCAGTGACGCGTCAGGATTGACGAGCGGTCACGCATCGCGCGCCTGCCTGCGGCGATGCGCGCGATGCCCTTGATCAATCGTTCTTTTCGCTCTTTCCACCCGACTCGCCCGAGTCGTTCTTGTGGAAGATCCGCTTCGTCGTGCGCTTGGTGGCATCCCAGCCTTCGCGCGACGCGTGTGCGACCCCGTGCCCGACGGCCTTCGCGGCGCTCGCGGTCGCGTGGCCGAAGCTGCGGGCCGCCTCGCCGGTCTTGTGCGCGGCTTCCTTCGAATCGCGCTTGATGTCCTGCTTCACTTCCGACATGTCCGCGTGCGCGATCGGGCTGATCAGCGCCAGAACGAGCGCGGTGCCAATGAACTGACGAACTTTCACGACCTGGTTTCCTTCTCTTGAGTAAGCGGCTTCATCGAGGATTCGCATCGCCGGCTGCCAACGCGTCGAGCATCACCGCGGCGCGGCCGGACAGCAGTACGCGATCGCCGCAGCGCAGTGCGAAGCCGTACAGCACCGAGCGGGTGTCGCCGCTCACGCGTTCCGCCTCGACGACGAGCGGCTGCGCGAACGTGTCGAGCCGGTCGACGAATGCGTCGACGTTGCGCACGCTCGCCAGATAGCCGACGCGCGGGCGCGCTTCGTGCGCACCGAGCAGCGCGCCGTGCACGGCCATCGCCTGCGCCGCGTATTCGATCCCGCAGACGGAGGCAAGCCGTCCGTGCGCGCGCAGCGGGTTGTGCGGATCACGGTGGCTCGTCGCGGTGCAGCGGATGCGGGCGGCATCCCAAGCATCGACCGTATCGAGCACGCACATCGCGCCGCCGTGCGGAATGTGCGCGGCGATCCATGCATGGTCGAGCGGCGGCGCGAGCGGGATCGTCGCGGTCATCACGCGCGCTCCGCGAACGTATCCGGCATCGCGACGTCGACCTGCACGCGCGTATCGGCCAGGTAGTCGAGCACGACGCGCGTCGAACGCTGCGCGGCGATGGCGTCGAGCAGCGGCAGCACGCGCGCGGCCGGATTGCCGGCGCGCAGTGCGTCGAGTTCGGCACGCGCGAGCGGCGTGGCGGGCGCGTCGGCGAGCTGCACGTCGATGCGGGCGAGCGCGCGCTCGCTTGCTTCGGGCGCGAGCACGAGTGCCACGCCGAACGCGTCGCCGATCGGGCGCACTGCGTGCAGCGGTTCCGGATAGTCGGTGTCGTACGCGATCAGCAGGGTCGGCACGCGATCGACCACGACCTGGCACAGGCTTTCCAGCAGGCCCGCGGCAAAGCTGCCGTCGTGCGCGCACAGCACGTTCGACGTCGCCATCGCGCGGGTCGCGATGCTCCAGTAGCCGGCCGGCGCGTTGTGCACGGAGTTGTGGAAGCGCGTCGGCGACAGCTGGCGATCGTCGCCCGCCAGCGTCTCGCAGATCGCGTGGCAATTCTGGCCGTCGCCGCCCGACGCGCTGAA